>CAJAVP010000040.1 GCA_903945375.1 uncultured Methylococcaceae bacterium
AACTGAAAATGCACTCAAGCCGGCGTCCGTCATAGTATAGCCCGTATTTTTTCCTGTTCGCCGATCGGTGAAGGTTTCAAAAGTTAGGCGCACAAACTTGATTACGTCACTAAAGGTCAACGCGTTTAATCCAAAGGGTGTACTCATAAATTAGGTTTCAATGGGGATTCGGTAGGCTATTTTAGGCGCTGGATGCCATAATGAGAATTGCTGCGACTAAATGTTCTAACACTAAGATTAAGACAAATATGATAGCAGCCCACTTAGAGGTTCCATCGCCCTGCGTTAGACGCTGCTGCCTAACCGACGATGATATTTGTTTAGGCTGCTTTAGGAGCTTAGAAGAAATTCTACGCTGGTCAGAGTCGAACACCAGCACTCGCCAAATGATTCTTGAGAAAACGAGACACCGTCACCAAGCCTATAACTTACGCCGATTGAATAACGGCGATATTACTATTCAGGGAAATGATCAATGAAACAATTACATAGAAAAGACCTATTTGGATGGTCAGTATTTAACGAAGAGCGCAATCTTGATTTTCATAGTGTGCTGTGGGTGCGTGAAGAGGGCAATATTCTCATTGACCCCTTACCCATGACCGAGCACGATCGCTTTCATTTACAACGCTTAGGGGGCGTTAAAATCATTGTCTTGACTAATAGCGAGCATTGCCGTGATGCGGGTCATATTGCTGGCAGTACCGGCGCCTCTGTGTATGGCCCTGCGGCTGAAGAAGACAGCTTTCCTTTGTATTGCGACCGCTGGTTGTATGATGAAGACGAAATTGTGCCTGGGTTAATTTGTTATGAATTAGAAGGCTCAAAAACGCCCGGGGAATTAGTGCTATTGCTTGAACACAGCACCCTCATTACAGGTGACTTAGTTCGCAGTCATATCGGTGGCGAGCTATGTCTGTTACCCGATACAAAATTATCTGATCGTAAACAAGCGATCCAATCCGTAAAGCGTTTAGCACAATTATCAGGTATACAAGCGGTGTTAACGGGTGATGGTTGGCCGATTTTCAAACATGGCAGCGAAGCACTCCGTCAATTAGCAAAATCACTGTAAATTTAAATACTGAATCCAGTTAGCGGCAAACTGGGTAAGTATCCCCTCCTTTGACTAAGCCAGACCATCATGAGCAAAATAGTTTACAGTTTAGCGTTGATTGCCATTTGCGCCGTTTCAGTTGTTATTTATCCTTACATCGACTTTCCCAGCCCATTCAATAGCCCCGAGAATAATGCCAGCAAATTAATCATTCCGATTGATTCTCGGCATAAAGCGGGGCAAGTCAATTATCTTACCCAAGTCAAACCCATTCTTGATGCCCGTTGTGTGGGCTGCCACTCCGGATACAACGCGCCCTGCCAATTAAAACTAAATTCACCAGAGGGATTATTACGCGGCGCAACAAAGGGTAAATCCATATATTCCGATGATGTCACTCCCGCTATTTGGCGTGAACGCGGCTTTAATTTGCTGCTCAACGATAAATCATCCTTCCCTGAACTCAATTTAAACCACTCATTGATTGCAAAGCTATTGACGCTAAAGCAAGCAAATACCCTACCGCCAGTCGGTCAATTACCAAAATCCTTACCCGTCGATACGTGGCAAGATGCCGAATGCCCTAGCATCGAACAAATCGGAGATTTTCAAGCCCATCATCCCTTAGCAGGAATGCCTTATGCGTTACCCTCGCTCACTAAAGCCGAACAATCTGTCGTCTTAAACTGGCTACAAGATGGCGCAAAAATTCCCAATACGACCGTACCAGTCTCTGTATCCGCCCAAGTAGACATAAAAAAATGGGAGCATTTTTTTAACGACAACACCAATAAATCACGGCTGATAGCTCGCTATCTCTATGAACATCTATTTAACAGCGACTTACATTTTGAAGGTCAAGATAGCACGGAATTTTTCAAACTGGTTAGATCCAAAACCCCATCCGGGCAGCCAATTGAAGAACAAACCAGCGCCCATCCTTATGATGCGCCTGAATCAGAGCATTTTTATTATCGGTTGCGCCCCGTGCAAGAAAGCCTAACGGTCAAAGAACACTTTGTTTACGAATTAAGCGATAACAAAATGGAGCGCATTAATAGTCTGTTTTTAAAACCGGATTATAGCGTTGACGCCATGCCTGCTTACGGTTCACCTCAAGTTGCCATACCGTTCCAAGTCTTTAAAGACCTACCGGTTGCCTCCAGATACCAATTTTTATTAGATGATGCCGCGCATTTTCTGGCCATGGCTTTTCACAGTCCACTGCTGAGCCATAACAAAATGCCTATTGATGATCAATTTTGGCTGACTTTCATCAAACCCATGCCTGAATTGGAAAGCGATATTAACGCTTTTTTACAAAGCCATAGCGCACTCTTACAGATTCCTAAAGCAGAACAAGACAACATTGCCTTGCCGCAATGGTTACATTTAAAAGAAGCACAGCAGAATTATTTAAAAGCCAAAAAAACTTTTATTAAAGATATTGTCGCCAAACAAAACCCGAATGATCTAAGCCTGTTGTGGGACGGTCAACGCAGCAATGAAAATGCCGTCTTAAGCGTATTTAGTCATCATGACAATGCGACCGTACACGCGGGCTTACTGGGTAAAACGCCGACGAGTGCTTGGGTTATGGATTATCCACTTTTAGAGCGACTCCATTATTTTTTAACCATCGGCGGAAAACTGTCAAAACAAGACCCGTATGACCTACCCACACAACAATTCCTAAAATTATTGCGTTATGAAGCAGAAGCCAATTTTTTACAGATGCTACCCAAATCGGCTCGCCAAACACTTAACGACCAGTGGCATTCCGGATTTAATGACATGATGTTCAGTTTGTTAAGTGAGCCTTTTTTAGATACTGACACGGACACTGCAATCGATTACGGCTCGGAAGCTTATCAGCAAACCTTTTTCGATAAACTTCAACAACAGTTATCACCCTTAATCAAACCCGATACACTAAACCGCTGCCAAGGCCCTGAATGCGGGATTAACACTGAAAATGAACTGCCATCAACCGAAACCTTACTGATTAAGTTAGCTCATTTACCAAGTGATGCGATCAAAATCCTACCGGAAGTCTCTTTCTTGCGAATCAAAACCCGCTATCCAGAGCAAGATGCGGTCTACACCTTAATCAAGAATCAAACCCCACATGATTTAATCAGTGAATGGTCACATGGCAAGACTGAAGACAGTTTAACGATCAAAGCCGGACTCATCGCCAGTGATCCCAACCAGTTTTTTGACGTGCCAGAATCGCAACTGGAAAATTTCATCGACCAACTGAGCTACGCCAAGAAAAAACCAGACATTGGCAGCATTTACAGCCAATACGCCCTACGCCGCAATAATCCAGAAATATGGCATGTTTATGATTGGATGACCCAAAAATACAAAGAAGAACAACCCCTAGCGGCAGGGTTGTTTGATATGAGTAATTACGAAAATCGCTAAGTGCTGAGCATTGCAAGAGTAGAGATAGAATGGAATGGAAAATCTAAGACAAGAAATAATTTTCAAGAGACAGGGATATATTGGCTATTATTTTTACTAATAAATATCTTACAACTTTTGCAATGTTCCAATTCCCCCATACGCCCTTCTAACATCATCTGCCTACGGTGTTCATAAGCATGGTTATTGTAAATTTCAAGTAAATCATTTTCAAAAATATTGCCTACGATAGGGACACCATAGCCACCGGCGCAACATAACACAACACCACCGTCAATTTGAATCATAAACTTGCTAACAATATCATCGCAAATGGATCGATGAATCTCAGAATATTGCTTTATCTCTAATTCAGTTTGCTCATTTTCTCCAACAGGATCGCTAAACATATCATAAAATGCAATCATATCACCGTGATTTTTATTCAATTTTTGATTCCAATTTAAAAAATAGTCATCTGTTTGAATAGAATTCAATTCCTGTTTAATCATCCGTATAATAACTTTAGTTTTTCCATTGATATTTCTATACTGAATAAAGTTTTCAGCATTTTTAACAACGCTATCGAATTTCGTTCCAGGTCGTATTGTTTCATGAGTATTAGCATCAATACCATCAATACTAATTATAATGGTATCTAACCCATTATCGATTAACTTTTTAGTTACTTGTTCATTAAGGGCTGTTGCGTTAGTAACCAGACCAATACCAGAAAAACCTGATTCATTGAGCAATAAAATTTTCTCCGAGATATGCTTATCAAGTAAACTTTCACCTAGCCCTACAAAAGTTACCATTTTAATATGATCTTTAATTGGCAAAAGCTTTGAGACGATTATTTCAAATGCCTCGTAGCTCATAATTCCCTTTCTAGGACTCGATTCAATGGGACACATGCCGCATGAAGCAGTACAAATACCTGCAACATTTTCGATATAGATATGATTAGGACAATACATATCAGTCACCATTTATACTTAAATCGAAAATAGATATTCAAAATATTTATTTTACACATTTTAAATAACCATCTGGTGCAGCAGTTTGCAATAACTTAGAATGAATGAAATCATCAACTTCGAATCTATTATTTTGTTTTAAAAATTTATGTACAGCCGTTTTTGGATTGTTTCCCTTCCCCCAAGGACGATCAAGAAAATCCCCCGGATCGTCTTCTATTCCAGTATCCATCACAACCAAATAACAATCTTTTGTAACGAGTGGAGAGTATCTCTCAAGCTCTTCTAAAACATGTGCTTCTGTGTGGTCAGAGTCAAGGATTACCATAACACGTTGATCCGGTTCAATGATAGCAATAACTTGCTCTATAATTGATCGATCAAGACTTGATCCTTGTAACAATCTAATCCTAAAAGCCAATGGATGTTTCTCTATCATATCTATTGCATGGGGTCGTATATCAATATCTATTCCAATACATAATCCTTTATGATCATTTCCATGAACTAAATGAAGAATTGAGGCACTTAATACAACAGAGCCACCTCTGGCTACCCCTGTTTCAATAATAACGTCAGGCTTTGTTTTCCAGATAATCTCTTGTAGTGCTACAACATCTTGAGGATAAGCAATAATAGGCAAACCAAGCCAATCAAAATTATAATAATATTTGTTTCTAGCTAACTCGGAAAGTAAGTTAATGTTCCTATCAACAAACATATGATCTTGATAACAGCGTTTAACATTCTCTACTCTTTCATCAAGAAATTCTTTATGTGTAGTCATTCTTATTACCCAATCATAAAATCAGACTAGTTACTTTTAAGAAAAATAAATATCATAGATTAGCGAAAAAACTTTAATGTTACGAATACTCATCCATCATTAAATCAAGTTTCTCATCTATAACCATTAATTCCTTGTTTTTTAAAAACCATTCAATTGTTTCTTTTATTCCTTCCAAAAATTTAACTTTGGCTGACCAACCATTTGAAATTATTTTAATTTTATTATTATTATATACACCGTCCCATCGTTTTTCATTTAATAAACTTGGAGCTATATAGGGATATTTTTTAGCTATTTCATTACTTGACACATACACTAAATTAGGTTTTCCGTATCCCAGACCATTTGATAATGCGTACATTATTTCATTCCACGTCAATATTTCATCACTGGTAATATGGAAAGACTCCCCAAGCGCATTTTTATTTCCTACCAAATGCATTGTGGCATCTGAAAAATCCTTAGAATGAGTAAGTGTCCATAAGTTTTTTCCATCATCATGCATAATAACTGGCTTTCTTTGTATTATTCTGTTTGGAATTGTCCAATCTCCATTTCCAATTGAGACAGGGATTATAGTGTCATACGTGTGAGTTGGCCTTATTATTGTCACAGGAAAATTTATTTTATTATAGGCATCAATAAATATTTTTTCACATGCTATTTTATTTATAGCGTAATCCCATGTAGAATTTTTAATTATATTTTCTTCTATAATTGGAATGTTCTTAGCTGGTTTTTCATAAACTGATGCAGAACTTATAAAAATATATTGTTTAACAATATCTTTAAAAAGCCAAATAACAGTTTCCGCTTGCTCGGGTGTATAGCATAAAAAATCTATGACAACATCAAAATGTATTTTGTAGAGTGCACTTCTAAGCGAACTAATATTTCTAACATCGGCATTAATTATTTTCACATTATTTGGTAATTTTCTTCGTAATAATGATCCTTGGCTTCTTTTGACAACAGTTACATCCATGCCTGCTAAAATTGCATTATTTACACAATGCCAACTGATATTACCATTGCCACCCGTTATTAAAACCTTCATGTTTAAACCACTAATTCTAAATTTTATTCACTAACTTAGTAAGCAACTCGTCCTTGTAGGGATCAAGATTATCCAAAGAACAATGCTGAGGTTGATTACATTTTTTGCAAACTAAATTTTTATTACGATTTCCACTAAGATGCTGAATTCTTAAGTTATTAAATTCTTTAGAATTCCAAATTTCATTTAAATTTTGTACTTTTACATCACCAACCAATAGAGCTCTTGCCCAATCAACATAACAGGCGCTAACTTCCCCATTTGCATTTATTGTCAGTGCGTAAAATATATTAGGACACACGAGTTTCTCTTCTATCTGGTGTCCCCATAAACCCTCAGTAAAATCAACATTCATTCGTTTTGATACATCAAAATCTGGCCACATTTGTGATGAATTTTCAACAAAAACTCTATCACAATAATCCCCGAACATTTCATAAAAATTTTCTACTGTTGCATTTGTTGCTAAAAGCTCTTTCGGAATTTTAATTACTATTTCAGTATTTCCTTTATTTTCATAGAGCCATTTTATATTAGCCAAAATAATATCAAAATCAACATCAGACTTGGCGAAATCCTTATATGTTGCTGAATCCATTCCATAGATTGAGATATTTATTTTATCAATCCCCGCATCAATTAGCCCACCTACCCTATCGGAGGTCATTAAAATACCATTTGTAGTAGTTTCAATGAACGGAACATTATTACTTCTTTTTGCGTATCTAACCATGCTATCTAAATTTTTGTTTAGAAATGGTTCACCATCATTTACAAGCATTAATACTTTTATTTTTTGAGGAAAATATTCCAGATCATCTATAATTTTAGTAAATAGAGAGTATTCCATTAATCCCATAAATCGATCTGTGCTTCTCATTAAGTGACGATCGCCAGTCGGGCAAAATGCACATTTTAGATTACAAGCACTAGCAGGGCTAACGGTCAATATAAAAGGGGTATCTAATGGTATAACCTCTTCTAGTTTCGTACGCTCCTTCATGTTAATTCTTGGCTTAATAGCTGCTTTCATAACCATCTCAGTATGTGCATGTAATAAATTTATTTAGGATAGCAATATAAAATTGTTTCAGTCAAATGTTTACCATGACATCGAACGTAGAAATCGTAAGAAACATCTAACCCTATCAAGAACAGAGGAATTTCCCACATGTCATTGATGAAATGATATATGGCAATAGCTAAATATGGACGACTTCTTTTAAGCATCTTTAAACACCCTTGAAGAGCTTTTAATTCTGAACCTTCCACATCCATTTTAATTAAATTAGGCGAGTACGTTGGTAAAAAATCATCTAATGCAACTGTCATTATTATTTGATTTCCATTATCAACGATACACCCCCCCCCCGCTGTGCTTACCTGATTCAAAATTAACTATCCCTGTCGTGTTTGAAACACCACAAGGTACAGCAATACCATTTTTAGTTTTATTTCTAAGCAGCTGGCTCATTTTAGAAAAATTAGTTAACTCTGGCTCAAAAGCAACAATAGAATCAAATTTGTATTTATTGTTTTCTAAATGAAGTATTGTATCGCCAACATAAGAGCCACAATCAATAAAGTCTAAACTATCTGGATATCTCGGTAAGTCATAAGGGGTATATTGATCCGTTTCAGATATATAAGGATTTTCGTTAACTCTACCATTTAAATAACATTTAAAAACACTTCTATAAATTTTTTTGCTTTCCTCATCTACCAAATGATCACAAATATAATCAATCTTTTCGTGTATATTTTCAACATCACATTCAAAAAGAAGACACGAAGGATAAGCAGCCAAAAAAACATCCATAAAAATAATATTTTTAGCACCACTTAATCGCAAATTATTAATTACTAATTCAATACTCGAATTGTATGATGAGTTAATTATAGCAATTATTACATCAAAATTTTCTAAGCTTGTATCTAACTTATCCGGATGAAAAATAGGAATACCAAGATATTCATTACTAGAATCCATACTATCTATGAAGAAACTCAAATTATAATTATTTTTGATTAAAAACTTTGCTACAATCTTCCCGTAATGACCACAACCATATACCACTATATCTTTAGATTTACTAATCATGTTAATCCTGTGTTATTAAGTATTGTAAGTATTCACTCCAACCCTAATGGTAGTACCATAAATAATGGGCAAAGTGTAGGTAATTATTTAGCTCCCTCTTTAATTTAAAGGCTATTCACCCAAGCACACGCTCATTCCAAAACATGGGTTGGTGATAAGGTGTACCAAGATCAAGCTTCGCGTAGCAATAGACAGAAAAAACGTAAAACAAGCAGTTAATAAATATAGCGACTTCAAAAATATCCATTATTGCGGTATATCCCCTCTGGTGCACAATGGAATTGCCGAATGGTTGCTATTTATTAGTCACAAAAAGACTCTGAAAGCAATATAGAGCCAATAATTTTACTACATGCCAGGTATTTTTTTTGATCTATCTATTGGTATATGAATAAACTTTTTAATCATCTGACTAGCATAATCATCAATATTATCTAGCATCGCATGACTTGGTCTATTACAGGGACCACACACTAAATTTTCATTTCGCCTTCCATCTAAATGCTGTAAACGCAGTAAATTAAATTCAGAAGAATTCCAAATTTCAAGTAATGTTTGCTTAGTCACATCGCCCACAATAATTTTTCTATTCCAATCAGTAAAGCACGGACTTACTGTACCATCTACATTAATCATCATATTGTAAAAAATATGTGGACATATTTTTTTTTCTTGAATATCTTGCTGAAATATACCTTTTTTTGAATTAAAGTTAAGATCTTCAGTTACATTAAAGCTATTCCATGATGAAAATAAATTTTCAACAAATATTCTGTCACAGTAGTCTCCGAATAAACCAAAAAACTCTTTTTTTTCATTTTCAGTAATTAAATTTTCTGGTATCTTAATAAAAATTTCTGTGGATTTTTTGTTATTATAAGCCCATTTGATATTTTCATGAAGTAGCCGAAAATCAATTTTACAACATGTGTATTTTTCGTATTGCCTATCATTTATGCCATAGATAGATATATTAATTCTATTAATCCCTGCATCAAATAGTTTTTCACATATATCGGGGGTCATAAGAACACCATTTGTTGTAGTATCTATGAAGTCAACATATCCACTTTTTTTTGCGTATAAAACCATTTCTACCAGTTTTTTATTTAAGAAAGGTTCGCCTTCTTTCCAAAGGCGTAACATTTTTATTCTGTCGGGAAAAAGCGAGAGTTGATCAATTATTTTTTTGTAGATTTCGAAATCAATTTCACCCTGATAAATACCTAAACTATTGACTAATGAGGTATCTCCAGCAGGGCAAAAAACACACTTTAGATTACATATGCTAGCAGGGTCAATGATAATGTTAAATGGGGTTTTTAAAGGAATAACCTCTTGTAATGGCGTTCTTCCAGTCAAGTTTAATCTTGGTTTTATTTCTGCTTTCATTTAATTTTCCAAAAATTACTCATATATTGTCGATTTATAACCATTTAAATCCCATACCTCTGTATTGATCATTTCAGCTATCGACTTGAATTAAGAGCCAATTGCTAACACCAATGAACTCCATTTACGAGAAGTAAAACTGTTTTAGCCGATTAATTTTTTTGATTTGTTAGTTATTATTTCACATCAGCACTAACCAGTGTCAAGCTTAGTCGTATATGATTGATTATATAAAATATAATTAGCCAATAGCATTGTTCATGAAATAGTCAAATGATTACGTTAATACTTAATTTTAATACTGCCCTTTCCTAAAAACTGCGATTAAGTCGTCAGGCGGCGTTAGAGAATCCGACCGAGATAACGTGACTAAGGAGAGGCTGAGTCGTTACATTTTAATTCTTTAAACTAAAGTTTTCTGGAAATTTCGCTAAAAAATGGCGCAAACTTCCTTTATTTGTACTGTTTAAACTAAGTAATCTACTATCGGGAATCCCATTTAATTGAAAACTAGCAAACCATGAACTCGGAGTTTTGCCAAAGATATTTTGAAATTCAATAATCGTTTTTTCTTGCTGCATCAAAACATCGTACTGTTCCCTTAGCCCCATAAGCATTTTCATGGCAGTAAAATCCGTACGAATATCTTTTATTGCATTAGCCGCCATCATATCTCCTAAATTAGTCTGTTCTGCAAGCTTATAAATAGCAGATTGGAACGAAGATTTATCTTTTGTAACGAATCCGGTCTTACCATTTTTTACAATCACCTTCTCTGCTGGATTATCCAATACAACAGGCACAACGCCCATTGCCATTGCTTCAAGTAGCGCATTTTCAGCCGTCCCATAGTGCAACGGATTGAGTGGATAAGCGAAGATATCCAGATTTGCTAGTTCAGCCGCAATATCTGCAACATGACCATGAAAACACAATAAATCGGATCGACCTATTGCGGCACATTGCGCTTCAAGCGTGGCTTGATTGGTTAAGTCGCCATACAGATGTAAAGGTAATGCCGCTTCAGGGAAGCCGGCCACTATTTCAACAATATCAGGGTGTAGCTTGACAAAATCGAGCGTACCAACATAACCCACTCTTAAGCGCTGACGATTATTTTTTTCTGGTCTTAAAGGCAATCCATCAACACAGCCACTGGATACCACACTAAAGACTTTATTGCTCTGTTGTACCGAGTCACTTAATAGTGAGCAAGGTGAGGTGAAAACCACATGCGCCGAAGAATTTAATAACCCTAGCGGAATGCACGGAGAATTTAGCCCGGAGATATGACACCAAACTAACAAGCGCATGGGCACTGACTCTAACGCGCAAAGAATTCTGGGTATCTCTGGATGATTCCAAAATTCTATCTGAACAATATCCGCTTCGGCGGCATCCGCTTTGACCTGGGAAATATCAGGTTGCACGTTTACCACGCATCCTGCGGCTTCAATTACTTCAATCGCTTGCCGCTTTTGCGGTTCTTCGAGACACAATACCTCATGCCGTTCTGTTAAATCTGTAGATGCTTGCTTAATCAGCGTAGACAAAGCCTTACCTACTCCACCACCTAAATGTGGCGTGATATGCAGGATTTTTCTCATAAGGATTTAGGGATCTGGGTGATTGTACCGGGAATAACGCCTAATGATTCGCCCGCATATTGATTGAATTTCACCAAGAGCTCTTCACGGAAAGCGTCAATATTATCGGGTAAACAATGACTCAATTGACCACATTGACTGCAAACTGGATTGTTTAATCGTTTCCCTTCAAGATGCTGACGTCGTAACGCATTCATTGGCTCGCCATGCCAAATTGATTTGACACCTTGTCTATTAATATCGCCGATAAGTAATTTTCTACCCCAATCCAGAAAACAAGAACTCACTAAGCCGTCGGCATTAATTGACATGGAATAAAAAATATAAGGACAGGTATCGGTTGGTCTAATAGGCTGCTGATAAATACCCTGAGTAATTTTGATGCCAGTATGCGCTTCGACATCAAACTCTGGCCAACATGGCGCAAAGTTTTCTATAAAAATTCGATCGCAATAATCCCCAAAGGTATCGAGAAATTCTTGACGCTGACTTTCGGTGATTAAATCGCCAGGAATTTTTATCATTACTTCACACGCCCCTTTGTTGGCATAAAGCCATTTGACATTCTCTACAAAAGTATTGAAGTCAAAATCAACGCCAGTAAATTTTTTATATTGAGCATTGTTCATACCATCAACTGAAATGTTAATTTTATCCAACCCCGCGTCAAGTAGTGGCGTCATGCGCTCTGGTGTCATTAATGAACCGTTGGTTGTTGTATCGATAAAGTCAACAAAGCCACTTTGTTTGGCATAAGCAATCATTGCCGCAAGATTTTTGTTAAGCAGTGGCTCACCATCTTTATACATTCGAAGCACTTTAATCGGTTTGGCAAACTCGCCTAAATCGTCAATTATTTTCTTAAACATGTCAAACTTCATGATGCCCTGAAAACGTCCGGTTGCATCGATCATATCGCGATGCCCCGTCGGACAAAAAGGACACAGAAAATTACAAGCACTCGATGGATCGACGAAAATAACAAAAGGCGTATCCAGTGGAATGACTTCCTGTAAGGGCGTACGATCTTCCAGATTTATACGGGGCTTTATTTCTGCTTTCATGCTGTTGTGTTTTCAATGGTAGGGTTGAAATTTGACTTGCCAATAAAAGTAGTGGCATCAGTCATCCGTACTATTTTCGTCATTAAAGATTAATTCCGCTGAATTGCGTAGTGAGTAAAGGATGCTCTTGATCACGTTCTGAGCGCAAGGTCACTGGAATGGGCCATTTAATACCCAAAATAGGATCATCACTACGCAAACCACCTTCTGAGCTTGGCACGTAATTGGCGGAGTTAAAATAAAGTAATTCGCAATTATCCGTTAATGTTTGAAATCCATGTGCAAAACCTTCCGGTATCAATAAAGCAAGATGATTGTCAGCGGATAAAATTTCAGCATACCAATGTAGAAACGTCGGTGAATCAGCACGTAAATCCACCGCCACATCCCAAATTTTTCCTCGTTGACAGCTAATCAGCTTCATTTCTGCATCTGGCGGATTTTGATAATGAAGACCTCTAACGGTACCCTGTTGCGCGGTAAAACTAAAATTAGTTTGAGCCATGGGTTTACACCACCCCGCACTGGTCAATTCTTCAGCACAAAAAAGGCGCGAAAAAAAACCCCTAGCATCGCCTAGAGGTTGACGTGTAATGCGCTTAAGACCTGATAGCGGCAAATCAGTTATCAGTAGTCGATTCATTCAAGATCCTCGTAAGTAGCAATATCTTGTTCACACAAGGTACGAGCATTCACACCTTTGTGTTGTGCATAGTACCATGCCATTGTCGTTTGAATAGCCTCTTCAAGTGAAAATCGAGGCTGAAAGCCAAGACACTGACGGGCTTTAGTAATTTCCAAAGTCAACCAATGCGCTTCATATAAATTTTGAGAGGATTCTTTATAAGTAATTTCACCTTGCCCATAAGCTTTATTGGCTATTTCTATAACACGACGTACTGTACTGGCTTGTTGAGGCAATGGACCAAAATTATACGCCCCTGATAATTCTGATTCTTTCCAGAGTTGCTGGGCTAAACACAGGTATCCAGCTAAGGGTTCGAGAACATGCTGCCACGGACGAATAGCTTCCGGACAACGAATCTCTAAAACTGAGCCATTTTGCCATGCTCTGATGGCATCAGGAATTAAACGATCAATTGACCAATCCCCGCCACCAATAACATTTCCTGCTCGACAACTTGCAACCGCAACACCTTGATCCGAAAGAAATGCCTTGCGATAACTGTCAATAATCATTTCACTAGCCGCCTTACTTGCACTATAAGGATCGTGTCCACCCAGTGGATCAGTTTCACGATAAGGCCAATAACTTTCGTTATTAACGTACACTTTATCCGTTGTAATCATTATGGCAACTCGAATATTTGTCTTATTACGTAACGCCTCCAAGATATTCGCTGTCCCCATAATATTCGTTGAAAAGGTATTAATGGGCTCTTGGTAACTGGATCTTACCAACGCTTGTGCGGCTAAATGAAATACAATTTCTGGTTGAATACGATTGATCAGATTTGCCAAACGCGTAGTATCGCGAATATCGCAAAAATAACTTTCGCACACACTTTCAATACCCGCTAGATTAAATAGATTCGGATGAGAGCTTGGTGCTAAGCTAATACCTGCAATATGAGCATTCATTCGCTTGAGCCATAAGCTTAACCATCCGCCCTTAAAGCCGGAATGCCCTGTGATCAAAACTTTTTTATCTTGCCAAAAATTATAGTCTGGATAACTGACTTTCATGACCAGATTTTCCAAGGCGCTTTACCGCTGCTCCATAATTCTTCAAGAATATTTTTATCTCTTAACGTATCCATCGGCAACCAAAATCCCGGGTGCTCAAAAGCCATCATTTCACCCATAGCCGTTAATTGAGCCAAAGGCTTGCCTTCCCAACTGGACTCGTCCCCGTCAATCAATGTTAAAACTTTTGGTGAAAGCACAAAGAATCCCCCATTTATTAAACCGCCATCCCCACGCGGCTTTTCAATAAACTCTGTAACTTGAAAATTATGGTGCTCAATAGCACCATAGCGACCCGGCGGGAGGACGGCGGTGACCGTTGCTAACTTACCGTGTTTCCTGTGAAAATCAATACTTTGCGTAATATTAACATCACTCACACCATCGCCGTAAGTAAAACAAAACGCCTCGTCGTTTTCGATATATTGAGTGACCCGTTTCAGGCGTCCACCGGTCAGCGTATCGTCTCCGGTATCCACCAAGGTCACTCGCCAGGGCTCAGCTTTACGTTGATGAACTTCCATGTGATTGTTACCCATGTCAAATGTAACATCTGACATATGTAGAAAATAGTTGGCGAAATATTCTTTGATAACGTAGCCTTTGTAACCACAACAGATTACAAAATCATTGACACCATGAGCAGAATAGAGCTTCATAATGTGCCACAAAATCGGCTTGCCACAGATATCAATCATTGGCTTAGGTTTTAGGTGGGTTTCTTCGGAAATTCTTGTCCCCAATCCACCCGCTAAAATAACGGCTTTCATCATTAATAATTACTCCGCGGTGATGGCTTGATCCCAGATTGTAAACATCGCTTTTTCAAAATCACGTGCATTGCTCGCCAAATTGCCCGAAACAGAATTTAATAGTCTTTCCCGAAGGTGATAACGAAGTTCCGCCAGCTTTGTTAAATCACCCAGCATTTGCCTAGCACAATCAATATAAGCTTGCTCGGTATCCACAACCCATTCCTCTAGCCCTATGGCACTGAGTATCGCATCTCCTATACGACCTAAAGGCGGACGTTCACGTAAACTGATTGACGGAACGCCCATAAACAAAGCATCAATAGTGGTTGTTCCCACATTATGTGGAAAAGTATCTAATGCAATATCTATATCGTGATAAGAAAACCAATGGGGTGTTGAATAACGTAAGGTAATCCGTTCTTTAGTAATACCCTGTTGTTCAAATAAGGCATAAAAATAATCACAAACCTCAGGATCTTCAAAAGGTTTATTATCCAGAATTAATTTAGATAAGGGGATTTCTTTTAATAATTGTGACCACAATTGGATCACTCTATGATTAAGGCGAATCGTTCGAGTTAAAGAACCAAAAGTTATCTCTGATCGAGTTAATGCGGGGAGTGGATTAACCTCAGGTGCTCCTAGAAAACTTTCTATTTTGTCAATACATAGGGCTATATTAGGCATGTTGAATATCTTTTCACTAAAATAAGCTTCGCAACCTGATGGCGTATAGCGAGGCGAGCCTAAAAACCAATCAATTGCTTTTAATCCTGTCGTATAGGCATAGCCCAGCCAAGTGATTTGTATGGGAGCCGGTTTGTACGCCATGGCTTCCAAACGATTGCCTTCTGTCCAACCGGCAACATCGATCAGAATATCAATGTCTTCTTCTTGTATACAATCAATTAATTGCTCATCAAGCATTGCATAAACATTAAGCCATTTGGCGTAATGTTTAAACTGCTCCGAAACACTATCTAATCCGATTTGGTTGGCAAAAATCATCAAGGTAATTTTTTCAGGATTTATGGCTTGAAATAATGGTAACAAAAATTTGCTGACAGTATGTGCACGAAAATCGCCACCGATAAAACCTATTCGTAAGACTTTTTTGGGTTTTGGCTTTTTGGTATGTCGCCACGGTAGTTGATTAAGTTTTTCACATTCTGACTCATACAGCGCATAAAGCTGTTGTGCAGACAAATCCGGATGGTAGTTAGCTGCAAAAAGCAGTGTATGGTTAATCGCTGTTGATTCTTTGTTTTTTCGTAATTGAGTAATGGCCTCGTCAATCATCGCTAATTTTTGATATACAATACCCAGAGTGGAATTAGCTAATAATGACTGCGGATTTAATGTAAGACTACGTTCTAACAAGTGTTTAGCAACCAATAAACGATCGCCTTTTTCCAATAAAGATCCCATGTTAGCAAGATAGACGGCATTATTTGGGCATAGCTTCATGGCCATTTTTAAACAAGTAAGCGCTTCATCACCGCGTGCGGAATCTCGATAAATGACACCCAGCGCATTCCACGACTCATGATGCGTTTCATCTAAAGCCAGTAATTTCAAATACGCTTGTTCGGCCTCATCATAGCGTCGAAAGGCTTGTAAGGTTACGCCCAGATTAAACCAGCCAGATACATAGTGGGCGTCATGTTCAACGGATTGTTGAAAACAACGGAGTGCTTCGTGATGATTGCCTTGTAAATACAAAGACATTCCTAAATTTAACCAGGCACGCGCCTCGCGTGGATTACACTTTAAAACCTCCCTAAAATAAAATTCGGCTTCATTAAGTTCTTTTTCTTGTAAATAACGTGTGCCCACCGCTAAACGGGCATTAACCCAGTCAATATCTCGCTCAATGAGTAATACATCGATATCTGATAAGTTCTTATCGGAACAAAATCTGTACCACGCTTGCGTCAAAGCGGCCTGATAATATAAGGCATTACCTTGATAATCCATGAGTGACGACAGCTGAAAACGCTGCCTAAGCCGCAATCGAAGCAACGCTAATTTTTCAATATCACTGGCATGTATAACAGCTTTATTAATGTAATCTTCAACATTACTCGCAATCCAATCCGTTAAACCAACCGAGCTAATTATAGAGTCACCTAATCGACCTAGCGGTGGACGTTCACTAAGTGTTAACACCGGTAAGCCTTTCCATAAGGCTTCAACAGTTGTTGAACCGGCATTATGTGGAAAAGGATCTAAGGCAATGTCAATTTCATCATAAGCGCTCCAATGGGGACGCGTATTTAATAAATCGATCCGCTCTAAACGAATGCCACCTAGTAAAAATTGTTTTTGTAACAACGCCTTAGTTTCCTGTTCAACAACTTGAGGATGATCTAAGCGCAAACGCGCAGTCGGCAAGCTTTGCATAATACGAATCCAAGCGGCAATGACTTTCGTATTTAACCGTACGGATCTTGATAAACAACCAAAAGTAACAAAACCATTCCGCTTTGCGGGTGATTCTGCAACACTCAATGAAGGAATTTCTGGATAAAAAGCGGATGTGTTATGCGGGAAACGTATCAATTTTTCAGTATATAGATGGCTTGCTTCTGCCGGTGCACAGTAGATATCTGCGATAAAGTAATCAATAGTCGTTAATCCTGTTGTATAAGCCGTCCCCATCATTGTGCTGATTTGTACAGGAGCCGCTTTTGCTGCAAAGACTAAAAGACAATTACCTGCCGTATGAGAAGCTAAATCAATCAATATATCAATTTTATCCCGCCGAATTAGATCAACAATATCTTTATTGGGTTGCCATCGAATATCACGCCAACAATCGGCTTTTTGCTTAAAAACCTCAGTTTCTGCATCTTCTTTTATCGTATTAGAATAGAGTGTCCAGTGAAAGTTGTCTCGATCGACTCTATCCAGTAACGGATAGATAAAAAAACGAATAACATGCCGACAAAAATCGCCTGATACCAAACCTACCCGAATTTGACGTTCTGGATTTTTATCAACCGCGCCCCAATCTGTACGTGGCGTTATCGTAGATTCGGCCAACCTGCCCCATTCTCGATAACGTAGAGCAATGTCTTCGGCAGATAAATAAGGATCATAATTCAGCGCAAAAAAATAATTCGTCCAAATCGTATTGTCAGATGGGGCGAATCGACAGCCTTCTTCCATAACTTCTCTGGCCTCAGGGTACTGCGCCCAATCTTTAAGTACACTACCCAAGCAAGTACGCGCATCAAGGTCTTTTGGGTTAATCGCTATCACTCGACGATAGGCATCGGCGGCTTGTTGATTTTTTCCCACGCTGCGAAGCCCATTGCCAAGATTTTGCCAAGCATTGGTATGATTAGGCTCTAGGGCAATAGCCGCTTGAGCAAATAAAATCGCTTCATCATAAGCATCAAGGTGATGTAAAGACCAACTTAACAAACTATTAGCATCAGCAGAACTCGGATCTAAGCGAACCAATTCACGTAAAACATCAACAGATTCTTTAAATTTCCCCGTTTGAACTAACGCCCTACCCAAATTATTACGTGCGACAAGTAGTGAGCCATCTAGCTCAATGGCTTTTTTATAAGCGGCTATGCCTTCAGGATTTCTGTCTTGCATGCGTAACGCCATCCCCAATGCCATATAAGACCGACCATCTTGAGGCCAATATTGAATGAATTCACGCGCTAAATTCTCAGATGCCACCAACTGCTTAGTGCGTAGAAGATCCTCCAACTTGCCCAAATAGACTTCTGGAATGAGTATTGGCATTTCAAGATCGTTAGTATTACTAGCGAGTTTGACTTTTTTATTCATCGTCGAACGAGAAATTTGCTTTTTTTTATGCTTTTTCATTTGCGCTTAAAATATCTACCATTGAGTCGTCGTTACACCTACCCTATCTCTTAAATATCAAAGTGAGCATAGGGAAAATCATTTCTTGATTTAGTCAAAAGAACCCAAAGCGCTACCGGTATTTAATCTCGGCATCACTGCAATCGGGTAATGCTTTCAAATGCTGTATTAAGGCTTCGCTTGGATAGACGCGCCACGCATCTCCTAAGCGAATTTTTGCCTTGGCTAAGGATGAAGCGTATTGAAATTCGACCGGACAATTGCCGCCTTTATGCGCTTGTAAAATACTATCCAGCTTGCCGATGAACAGAGCGGCTGGAGGATTTTCATCAGCGACTTGCCATTTCAAATAAATCGATTTAGCGAATTCCGCTCTGGCTTGATCCATATCGTATAACTTTTCGATGGTCATGCGTAAGGCATTAGAAAAGCTATCAATCGCCAGACTTCCTTCAACAATAAGCAATTTATCCTTAACAATCGTATCGCGGTATTTATCATACTGTTCACCAAAAGCCGTACATTCGAGTCGTCCACTTCGATCATCGAGTAAGACGATGCCCATTAATTTACCGCTTTTAGTTTGTCGGGTACGGACATCGATAACCAATCCCCCCACACGCGCTGATATGCTACCGCGTGAACGCTCGACGGAATCAATCAGGCTGGCAATATTGCCGTTAGTGAAAAACTTGATTTCCTGTTCATATTGCTCAATCGGATGCCCTGAAAGATAAAGTCCTAGAATGGATTTTTCCGCCTCTAACAATATATTTTTTGACCAAGGCTCTACGTCATTCGAGTAAATATCAACACAGGTATTTTGTTCGGTATTCTCTTCAAGACCAAATAAATCATTCTGACCGGCGGCTTCCATTTTAAGATGCTGCTCGGCAATGCTCATAGCAATAGGCAAAGCAGCAAGATGGCTGGCTCGACAAGGGTTGATTTCATCAAAAGCACCGGCTTTAATCAAGGCTTCAAGGACGCGGCGATTAACTTTTCTGGAATCCACTCGCTTACACAAATCATATAATCCAGTAAATACCCCATTCGCCTTTCTCTCGCTGAGAAGAACCTCTTCGACAGCTGCCTCTCCGACACCTTTAATCGCGCCTAAGCCATAGACAATCTGATTGCGCTCATTAACGGTAAATTTATGCTCAGAAAAATTGATACTAGGCGGACAAATAACCAATTTCATGTCTTTGCATTCTTCAATCAGTACCACAACTTTATCGGTATTATCCATATCTGAAGATAACACTGCCGCCATGAATGCGGCAGGATAGTGTTTTTTTAACCAAGCCGTTTGATACGCAACCAGCGCATAAGCCGCAGAATGGCTTTTATTAAACCCATAACCCGCAAATTTTTCCATCAAATCGAAAATATAAGTGGCAATTTTTTCATCAACTTGATTAGCGACTGCGCCAGACGTAAATTTTTCTCGCTCTTTCGCCATTTCCTCAGGTTTTTTCTTCCCCATTGCCCGACGTAGCATATCAGCACCGCCCAAGGTGTATTGCGCCAGCTCACGCGCAATTTGCATCACCTGCTCTTGGTATAAAATAACGCCATTAGTCGGCTTAAGGATAGGTTCTAATAAGGGATGCGCGTACTCGGCTTTGGCGCCGTGTTTAACATTAATGTAGTCATCCACCATGCCGGA
Organism: uncultured Methylococcaceae bacterium; assembly: GCA_903945375.1. Taxonomy (GTDB): domain Bacteria; phylum Pseudomonadota; class Gammaproteobacteria; order Methylococcales; family Methylomonadaceae; genus Methylovulum. The sequence goes on from CAJAVP010000040.1 coordinate 20,441, forward strand.
TTCTAAAGGGCCTGGTCTAAATAACGCGACTAAAGCGATAATGTCATCAAAACAATCGGGTTTAAGCTTTTTAATCAGCTCTTTCATGCCACGAGATTCCAGCTGAAAGACGGCCGTCGTCTGACCTTTTTTTAGCAAACCGTAGGTTTCCAGATCATTTCTAGGAATGACAGTAATGTCTACAAGCCCTTCACTGGTTTGTTGCTTTTTGCGATTAATGGTTTGTAACGCCCAATCAATAATCGTGAGTGTACGCAGCCCTAAAAAGTCAAACTTGACCAAACCCACCGCTTCTACATCATCTTTATCAAATTGAGTCACGAGATTGCCACCGCCTTCCTCGCAATACAGCGGGGTAAAGTCAGTAAGCTTGGTCGGTGAAATAACCACCCCACCGGCGTGTTTACCCGCATTTCTGACCGTACCTTCCAGAGACAAAGCCATATCAATCAATGCTTTGATTTCTTCTTCGGTATCATAAAGCCGTTTAAGATCAGGACTATCCTGTAACGCCTTACCCAAAGTCATGCCAATTTCAAAGGGAATCAATTTGGCTAAGCGATCAACAACACCATAAGAAAATCCCAACACCCGTCCCACATCACGAATAACCGCTTTCGCCGCCATTGAACCGTACGTGATAATTTGTGAGACATGATCTCGACCATAATGCTCAGCAACGTAATTAATCACTTCGTCACGTCTGTCCATGCAAAAGTCAATATCGAAATCGGGCATAGAAACCCGCTCGGGATTCAAAAATCGCTCAAACAGCAAATCAAATTCAATGGGGTCTAAGTCGGTGATTTTTAGCGCATAAGCCACCAGAGAACCCGCACCAGAACCTCTGCCGGGTCCTACGGGTATTTGGTGATTTTTTGCCCACTGGATAAAATCTGCAACGATCATAAAGTAACCGGGAAAGCCCATAGCATTAATCACTTTAAGCTCGGTATCTAATCGCTCGTAATAACGCTGTTGATTTTCTTCCTCAGTGCCATTGCCCACCGCAGGTGACTGCTGTAAACGTTGCGCCAAGCCTTTTTTTGACTCTTCCGCCATCAAATCACCCAACGTCATCCCAACCGGCACGGGAAAATCAGGCAAAAAGTTTTTACCTAAGGTTAGCGTAATATTACAGCGTTTGGCAATTTCAACCGTATTAAGCAATGCCTCAGGAATATCTGCAAACAAGGCCTGCATTTCTTCGCTGCTGCGTAAATACTGTTGTTCGGTATAATCTTTGGGACGGCGCGTATCATCCAACACACGGCCTTGATTGATACAAACACGAACTTCATGCGCGGCAAAATCTTCCTTGTAGAGAAAGCGGACATCGTTCGTTGCAACCACTGGCACATCACAGGCAGTGGCAAGTTCAATAGCGGCGGCGATATATCGCTCTTCATCGGGCTTACCCACTCGCTGCAATTCCAAATAAAAACCATGTGCAAATAACCCTGCCCAATACTCGACCAATTGTTTTGCCAACGGCAAATTTTCTGCTAACAAGGCTTTACCAATATCACCCTCCATAGCACCCGATAAGGCAATCAGTCCTTGATGATTAGCGACCAGCCAATCACGCTGTAAAATAGGCAATCCCTGATACTGACCTTCTTGATAGCCTTTAGAGATTAACTCAGTGAGTGTGATATAGCCGACTTGTGTATTAACTAATAAGGTCAGCCGATAGGGAGCGGTCGGTTCGTCATCATTAAAAATCCAGACATCCGCGCCGGCTAAGGGCTTAATCCCTTGCGCCATCGCGGTTTTATAAAATTTGACCAACGCAAATAAATTAGCATGATCTGTCACCGCGACGGCGGGCAGATTAAGTTCAATAAGCCGCTTAACCAAAGGTTTGATTTTAACGATGCCGTCTACTAATGAAAACTCGGTGTGTAAACGAAGATGAATAAAGCTGGGCTGCATGAGTAAATGATTCAAAGTCAAATAGGAGCAAATGAGCTGATTATAATACGCGCAGCTTGCCATTAGATAGTTTCTTCAGCCGAATCACAATCTGTTATCTCGGCAAAGTAAAGCGATTATTAATATCATTTTCGGCGAGCCACTTAATGTCTGTTTTAAAAGTCCAGACATGATGAGAACTCAAATTTACTTAGATTATCATCAATAGAGATTGAAAACACTGTAAGTGGATAGCCCGATTTAGCGCTGGAGTCGCTATCTTTCACAACCAAGCAATACCTGTTGAAATTTGGCAATTCTTCCAGCAAGTGCATAGATTTTGGCTTATCTGGACAAACTTTATGATGATAAATCAAATTATTAAACCTACAATGTGACATTGATGTGACGTGTCGGCTTAGTTCGATTTTTAATTAAACCACGAATGATTCTCTGCTATTTGTTCATTTATCAAATTATAATTTGGTAATAATTGTAAAAAGCAGATAGAATATTAAGTTCAAAAAAATGCGAATGTGGCGAAATTGGTAGACGCGCTGGATTTAGGTTCCAGTAGGTTGCCCTGTGGGAGTTCGAGTCTCCCCATTCGCACCACCAAATCCCTTTAAAAAACAGCCTAGTGCTGTTTTTTTTATCCGTTTTAACACTCCAGTATCAAAGTTTCTATTCATAAAGTTTGAGGTAAATACATGCAAGTTTCTGTCGAAAAGACATCAGATTTAAGCCGAAAAATGACTGTCATCATTCCCGAAGCCCTTGTTCAAGAACATATGGCGACACGTCTTAAATCTTTAGCACGCGAAGTTAAAGTTGATGGCTTTCGACCCGGCAAAGTCCCTCCCCAAATCGTAAAAAAAATGTTTGGCGAAAAAGTGCGCCAAGAAATTTCGGGGGACATCGTTCAGTCTACTTACCCTAAAGCACTGGAATCTGAAAACTTAAATCCTGTCGACTACCCGTTTATTAATTTTTTAGATCAACCAGAAGGCCTAGCTTATACCGCTATTTTTGAAGTTTATCCGGTTATTACTCTGGACAATTTAAATCAGCTTGAGGTGGTTCGTCAAACAGCCTCTGTCGAGGAATCTGATGTTGACGCGATGATTGAAAAACTGAGACTACAAAAAAGAACGTGGACAACTGTCGAGCGTCCCTCACAAGAAAGCGATCAGTTGACCATCAGTTTTTCTGGCACATCGGAAGGGGAGAATTTCACTAACGGACAAATTGAAAATTATCTCGTTGAAATTGGCTCAAAACAAATGATTAAAGGTTTTGAAGACAATCTCATTGGTCTTAATGTCAATGACAGCAAGAAATTTACGCTAATGTTTCCTGAACAATATGGCAATGAAGCCCTTGCCGGAAAATCAGCTGAGTTTGATGTGACTGTTTTGCAGATTGAAGAGTTCTGCTTGCCGGAAATTGATGCCGAGTTTATTAAAAGCTACGGTATAGAAGATGGTGACGCTGAATCATTCCGTAACGATGTCAAAAGCAATATGGAGCGTGAATTAGCTCAAGCATTACAAGGCAAATTAAAAACTACGGTAATGGATAGCTTACTGGATAAAATCTCTATTGCTGTGCCTAACACATTGGTTGATAAAGAAATTGAGGAGCTTGTGAAGCCTTACTTGGAGCAGGCAAAACGTCAAAAAATCAAGCTGGATGATTTACAAATCACCCGTGATCACTTTATCGAACAAGCTAAACGCCGTGTGGCTTTAGGCCTAATTCTCGGACAAGTCATTCAACAAAATGACCTTAAGCTGGATCATGATAAAGTACGTGAAACCATTGAAGATATGGCAAAGAGTTACGAACGCCCTGAAGAGGTGGTAAGTTGGTACTACGCCGACCCAACACGATTGCAAGATGTACATCAAATGGTTTTAGAAAACCAAACGGTTGATTGGTTGCTTAGCGTTGCAACGGTAACGGAAGAATCAGTTAATTTTACTGATATCGTGGATAAACAATAAATTTGGTAGGGATTTTAATGTATCAACAGACTATGAACCAACTTATCACACCACAAGCCGCTGGTGGTTTAGTACCTATCGTCATTGAGCAAACCGCCAGAGGTGAACGCTCTTTCGATATTTATTCACGCTTGCTAAAAGAGCGCGTTATCTTTTTGGTTGGGCAAGTCGAAGACTATATGGCCAATCTGGTTGTTGCACAGCTATTGTTCTTAGAATCAGAAAATCCTGATAAAGACATTCATTTGTATATCAACTCACCGGGTGGCTCAGTCACGGCGGGGATGTCTATTTACGATACAATGCAATTTATTAAGCCTGACGTCAGCACCATGTGTATCGGTCAAGCCGCCAGCATGGGTGCCTTGCTTTTGACCGGTGGCGCAAAAGGCAAACGCTATTGTTTGCCACATTCACGCATGATGATTCATCAACCGCTAGGTGGTTATCAAGGACAAGCTTCAGATATTGATATTCATGCTCGTGAGATTTTGTTGATCCGTGATAAATTGAACAAAGTTCTCGCGCATCACACCGGACAACCTATCGAAAAAATCCAACAAGATACGGATAGGGACAATTTCCTCAGTGCCGATGACGGCGTAAACTACGGGCTTATTGATAAAGTATTATCAACCCGATCAGCTGTCACGGATGCTTAATACACGTATGTTCACCAGACAGCTTTTATCCAACCGTAATTTCACTTGCTGGAGTTGCTATGAGTAATGATAAGCACAGTAAAGAAGAAGAAAAGTTACTTTATTGTTCTTTTTGTGGAAAGAGTCAAAACGAAGTTAGAAAACTGATTGCCGGGCCGGCTGTTTATGTCTGCGATGAATGCGTAGAGCTTTGTAATGACATTATCAGAGAAGAGTTTCTTGAAGATGACGACTCTTTTAATGACAATCACCTGCCCAAACCCAAAGAAATCAAAGCCGAGCTAGATGCTTATGTCATTGGTCAGGAACGCGCCAAAAAAACCTTGGCAGTCGCTGTTTATAATCATTACAAACGCTTACGGTGTTCAAACAAAAAAGATACCGTCGAGCTGGCTAAAAGCAATATTCTGCTTATTGGCCCCACAGGATCAGGCAAAACCTTATTAGCGGAAACTTTAGCACGTTTACTAGACGTTCCGTTTACGATTGCTGATGCCACCACACTAACAGAAGCCGGTTATGTGGGTGAGGATGTTGAAAATATCATCCAGAAAATATTGCAAAAATGCGATTATGATGTTGAAAAAGCAGAAACAGGCATCGTTTATATCGACGAGATTGATAAGATTTCCAGAAAAGCTGACAATCCTTCCATTACCCGCGATGTCTCAGGTGAAGGCGTACAACAAGCTTTATTAAAACTTATCGAAGGGACTGTTGCCTCTGTTCCACCACAAGGCGGACGCAAACATCCTAATCAAGAATTTTTGCAAGTAAACACTGCTAATATCCTATTTATAGTGGGCGGTGCTTTTGCTGGATTGGATAAAGTCATTAAAGCCCGCTCAGAAAAAGGCGGCATTGGTTTTTCTGCGGATGTCAAAAGCAAAAATGAAGACAAGAACGTCGGTCAGTTATTTGCTGAAGTTGAATCTGAAGATTTGATTAAATACGGTTTGATTCCTGAATTTGTCGGACGACTGCCTATTGTTGCCACTTTAGAAGAGTTAGATGAGCAAGCACTCATTCAAATCTTAACTGAGCCTAAAAATGCCTTAATCAAACAATACAAGCATTTGTTTGAAATGGAAGGCGCAGAGCTTGAGTTTAGAGAAGATTCTTTACTTGCCATTGCCCGTAAATCGATGGAAAGAAAGACCGGAGCCAGAGGCCTACGTACAATCGTTGAAAATGTGTTGTTAAATACCATGTATGAACTGCCTTCAACCGATAATATTTCAAAAGTGGTCGTTGATGAAAGCGTCATTCTTGGACATAACGAGCCGTTATTAGTCTATGAACCGGAAAAGAAAGTTGCCGGTGCTGAATTCTAAAAACTGAATACTCGGCTTTAGCTTGTAAAACGAGCTAAAGCCGAATCTCCCTCTGAGCTATTCAATGATTTTGCGTATTTTGCAGACAATCTTGAAAACCTTTTGCTTTGCGTCTAACACGCGATTAGCCTCATTTACTTAGACTAAGAGTTATCCTAAAAAAGCCTTCGCAGCATTTATTGTGCAATAGCTTGACGTTTACAGTATAAAATACCCCGCATCATCATTGTTCGATAAAGACTTAAGAAGGTATGGCCGAGAGAACCCCAAAACCTAGCCTCAGGTATGGTACAAAAAAACGTGCATCAAAACCGCGTTCGCATTGGTTTAGAAACTTATTTTTGCTAGTTTTCGCAGGTGTACTCTTCATTGTGCTAAGTTATCTTAGCTATTTAGACTATAACGTGCGCGAACAATTTACCGGCAAACGTTGGTCTATTCCGGCTCATGTGTATGCGAATCCGGTTGAGCTTTATGCCGGTCACACCATTTCAGCAGACAGTTTTGAGGAATTGCTACAACAACTAAGCTATCGGAAAGATACTCAACTAGCGTTTGATGGCAGCTATTATCGAAGTGGCCTGCAATTTCATGTTAGAACCCGCGATTTTGCTTTTTGGGATGTTGAGCAACCTAGCCTGTTGATGCAAATCAATTTTAATGATGCCGGTATTTCTCAAATTATCGATGTCAAAAAAGCGGAAGACATCGCCATTATCCGCATGGATCCAGTGCAAATCGGTAGTTTTTATCCCGCCATTAAAGAAGATCGTGTACTCATTAAACTAAGTGATGCCCCAGAAGTCTTGATTAAAGGTTTGCTTGCCTCCGAAGACCGTGATTTTTATCAACATTATGGCATTTCAGTACGTGGCATTGGTCGAGCGATTTGGGCAAACTTGCGAGCCGGCGGCATGGTACAAGGCGGCAGCACGATCACCCAGCAACTCGCCAAAAACTTTTACCTCAGCTCAGAGCGCAGCCTAGAACGTAAAATCAAAGAAGCGTTAATGGCCTTAATTTTGGAGTTTCGTTACAGCAAAGATGAAATTCTAGAAGCCTATCTCAATGAAATCTATTTGGGACAAAATGGAATCAGTGCCGTACACGGCTTTGGTTTGGCCAGTGAATTTTATTTTGGCAGCTCACTTAAAGACCTACCCTTAGAGCAAGTCGCCTCTTTAGTCGCCTTAGTGCGTGGGCCTTCGGAATATGACCCTAGACGTTATCCTGAGCGGGCACTACAACGCCGAAATCTCGTGCTGGATCAAATGGTTTTGGAGCATTATGTCACCGAGCCGCAAGCCCAAGAAGCCAAAGCAAAAACACTCAGCGTCATTCCTCGTAATCATCGGATTGGCAACCGCTATCCCGGCTTTTTGGAATTGGTTAAACGCCGCTTAAAAGAAGACTATCGTGAAGAAGATATTACCTCAGATGGCCTAAAAATCTTCACCACCTTAGATACGCAAATCCAAGACACGCTAGAAAAAACCGTCACTAATAAATTAAACCAATTGGAAAAATTACCCAAAGCGGATAATTTACAAGCCGCAGTTGTGGTAACACGACGTGACGGCGGCGAAATTGTCGCCTTACTCAGTGGACGCGATAATTCAGCCGCAGGTTTTAATCGCGCTCTCGATGCCGTTCGTCCGATTGGCTCGTTAATTAAGCCTGTGGTTTATTTAACCGCCTTAGAAAATTCCAAAAAATACACCATTACCAGCTCGGTCAATGACTCCGCGATTGTCGTACACGGACAAAATGGTCAAGACTGGATACCCAAAAACTATGATCATCGGGAACATGGCCGCGTTCCCTTGCACACGGCCTTAGCAAAATCGTATAACTTGGCGACTGTGCGAATTGGTATGGATGTGGGCATTGCCAAAACCGCTAAGACTTTAAAAAACATGGGTGTAAACAAAGACGTAGAACTTTTTCCTTCGTTATTACTCGGTGCATCCGCCTTGTCGCCCCTAGAAGTCACCCAAATTTATCAAACTCTCGCAGGTGATGGCTTTTTAACACCGATTAAAGCGATACGTGCAGTGGTTGCCGCTAATGGCGAGCATTTGCAAAGTTACCCCTACAACGTCAAGCAAGCGGTTGATCCAGCCGCCACGTTTATCGTGAATACCATTTTGCAAGAAGTGATGCACGATGGAACCGGACATGATGCGTATCAAGTTTTTCCACAAGACTACGGCTTAGTCGGCAAAACGGGCACAACCAATGATGCTAAAGACAGTTGGTTTGCCGGTTATACCGGGGATTATCTCGCGACGGTTTGGGTGGGCAGAGATGACAACAAACCGATCGGTTTAACCGGTGCAACCGGCGCTTTGCCGGTGTGGACTTCGTTAATGCGGCAAATCTCAACGCAACCGGTTAGTTTATTGCCGCCGGATAATATTAAAATCGTCGATGTCGATCGCTACTCTGGATTATTAGCCAACAAATCTTGCGGAACAGCCAAAGCCTACCCGTATATCACGGGATCAGAACCTAAATCGTATTCATCTTGCGGAAATCCCGCTCCTGAATCCGATAAATCTTGGTTTGAAGAGTTTTTTCCTGATTAGTGATTTTAGGCTACCCGCTTAAGGCGTATGGGTATCTACACAAGTTTTTTCTGCTATCATTCAAACTTCTATTTTTTCAGGAACTCACGCTATGACGACCCCAACCGAAATGACGTTTATCGACGGCAGCCTTGCTTCACTCAACACCCTGATGGTAGGACTCGCACCGGATAGCATCGTAGGTTGGGTTGCAAACAGCAGGCAACCCAACTGGGTAAGCGCATATAAACATTTTAAACAATCAATAACTTACAAAATACAAGCTAAAAAGTTATGTATTAAATCGGAATAACCAGAGTATTCGCTTATATCAGCGGCAACGATGGCTGCTCAAATTTTCAGGTTTACCATAATCAAATTATAACCTATTGATATTTAATTGAGTTTATATGCGCTTGTCCTAGCAACCCAACCTACACCACTGCACCGCCAAGGATATGGATTATGCACGGCATACCGACCAAGACGTTGCGGTATCCGAGGGCAGTGTGCAACGTCTCTACGTTGGCTCAACTTTCCCTTAACCAATCAACCCATTCATGCTATAAAGCCCGCGTTGATTTTCTTCTAATATTTTGATTTAAGGCACATACAATGACAACAACCGCAGGCGCTATCATCACCGATTTCGGTGGTTATGATAAAGGGCAATCGATACAAGTACAGTCGGATGGCAAAATTGTGGTGCTAGGCACTGCGGCATTAGCGAGTAGCGATGGGCTTGCCATTGCTCGCTACAATAGCAATGGCAGTTTAGATACCACATTTAGCGGCGATGGACTATTAGTTGCGGCGGGTGCGATGCCGATTTCTGCCATGCGTTTACTCAGTAACGGCAAATTTTTAACCGTTGGCTCGAGTGGTGGCGATTTTGCTGTGGCGCGTTATAACAGCGATGGCAGCTTAGATAAGACGTTTTCGGGTGATGGGATTTTAACAACCAATGCAAGTTCATATTGGTTTGGTGATAATTACCGCGAGGCAGCGTACAACGTTACGATTCAAGTGGATGGCAAGTTGTTAGCTATTGGCTACGATACTCGGCACAACGATAATGATTCTGCCTATTTTGCCGCCATACGCTACAACAGCGATGGTAGCCTAGATAATAGTTTTGCTGGAAACGGTATATTTAATAGCGATGATGCGGGTTTTAAAGGGGTTGCTAGCTGTGGCTTTGTTGCCTTAGATGGCAAAATTGTGTTGGCGGGCGATAGCAATAACGATTTTGCTGTGATGCGTTTGAACCGTGACGGTACATTCGATACCAGTTTTAGCGGCGATGGTAAAGTCACCACCAACGTTGGTGGCGCAGGCAGTGTTTATGCGGTGAGCATTCTCAGTACGGGCAAAATTTTAGTCGTGGGTAACAGTGACGGTACGTTTGCCGCTGTGCGTTATAACGTGGATGGCAGTTTAGATACCAGTTTTAGTGACGATGGTATTGTGACTAGCAATGCCGCTATTAATGAAGTGATGTCGAGCATTGTCACGCTGCCTGATGGCAAGTTTTTAGCGGCGGGAACGAACGGTAATTATGATTTAGTGGTGGTGCGTTACAATGCCGATGGCACTTTAGACTCCACCTTCGGTAAAAATGGCCGGGTTACCACTGACTTAGGTGGCGCCGAAGAATGCACTGGCCTTGCTGTGCAGAACGATGGCAAGATTTTATTAACAGGCACTTCTGACAGCGATTTTGTGCTGGTACGTTACAACACCGATGGCAGCCTGGACAGTACATTCAGTCCTGACCCGATTTCTCCTCACTCACCCACTGGCACGGTTACCATCAACGACACTACCCCCACCGTCGGCGACACCCTCGTTGCCGGCAACTCCTTAGCCGATGCTGACGGCCCTGCATCATTGGCAATCACTTACCAATGGCAAGCCGACACAGCGGTGCTGGGCACAGGCGCGACGTACACCGTCACTGCCGCTGAATTGGGCAAAACACTGACCGTAACCGCCAGTTACACCGACAAGGGTGGCACTAAAGAAAGCGTGGCGAGTACAGCAACTGCGGCAGTCGCCAAAGCCGGTGACCCTGTAGACCCGACACCAGGCACACCCGGATTCACTTTTACCCCCAGTGGCACGGCAACGGGTGAAGACGGCACACCAGCCATCTATGCCGTGTCACTCAATAGCCAACCATTCCGTGATGTGACCTTGACCTTTACCAGCAGCAATGACAAAGAAGGTGTGATTACTGGCGCAAAAACCATGACCTTTACTAACAGTTCGTGGGCAACACCACAAACGCTAACCATTACTGGCGTTGATGATGCTGTAAATGATGGCGATGTTTCCTATCAAATCACCGCTGCTTTATCGTCAATCGATATTAATTACAAATTGCTCACCGTGAAACCCTTAGCGTTGGTCAATATTGATAATGATGTAGCCGTGCCAGGAAAGATTATTTATGGTGATGTGGGCGGTTCAAAAGCCGATTTTGTTACCAGTGGCAGTGCTGACAATCAAAGCGGGGAGGGCGCCGATACGATTTATGGGCTGAATATGCCGGATGATTTATCGGGTGGTTTGGGCAATGATACGATTTATGGTGGCTTAGGGCCTGATAATCTGTTTGGCGAAAATGGCAATGACACCTTATGGGGTGATGAGGATGCTGATTATATGGATGGTGGCGCGGGTAATGACATTTTAGATGGTGGCACCGGCATTGATACCATGATTGGCGGTGCGGGTAACGACACTTATTACTTGGGTTATGATGCGGTAGATGTGATTAACGATCAAGGCTTAAGCTCCGATATTGATACGATCATCATGCCGTATCAGCTCAATAAATACACCTTGCCCAAAGGCATTGAACAAGGCTCGATTGCTGCGGGTAATGGTAGCAGTATCTTAACGGGCAATAGCAACAATAACAGTTTGACCGGCAACGATGGCAAAAATATCTTAAATGGCGCAACCGGCCGCGATTCGCTGTTTGGTGGCGCTGGAGATGATGTGTTAAAAGGCGGCGTGGGCAATGATGCTTTAAGCGGTGGCGCAGGCAAAGACAGTTTTGTGTTTGATGCGGCTTTAAAAGTCAATGTGGATAAGATCACCGATTTCAAACCTGTTGATGATACGATCAAGCTGGATAATCAGATTTTTACTCAATTAAGCACAGGCGTATTAAATGCCACGCAGTTTTATGTCGGCAGTGCCGCGCATGATCCTAATGATTATGTGATTTACAATCCCACCACCGGCACGGTGACCTATGATTCAGATGCCAGCGGTGCGGGTCAAGGCGTTCAAATTGCCCAGTTGGGTGTTAATTTGCCGCTGACCAATGCGGATTTTGTGGTGATTTAATCGCCGATGCGCTGTAGGGTGGGCAAAAAAGCGTTGTCCACCCTACCTAGCTAAATTCTTACCGTTTTTTATAGGGCAATTCAACATTATGCTAAAAAAGTGCCGCAATCTGCTGTTAGTTTTATTACTGAGCAGTCACAGTCTTTACGCGCTCGCCGCTGAACCCGCGATGGTCGAGTTACAAAATTTTTTAAATACCACACGCGCCTTAACAGCGGACTTTAAGCAAATCACACTCAATGAGTCTGGCAAAACGACACAAACCAGTTACGGCTTGTTTTATTTGCAGCGTCCTGGAAAATTTCGTTGGGATTATCAAAAGCCTTTCCAGCAACAAATTGTCTCCACCTCGGGCAAAGTTTGGTTTTACGATACGGATTTAGAGCAAGTTACTATTAAAAAACTGGATGAGTCGGTCGGCTCAACACCCGCTTTATTATTAAGCGGCGATGTGTCGTTAGAAGCCAATTATCTCCTCGAAGAACAAGGTGTTGAAGGTGAGGTTCATTGGTTGAAACTGCAACCTAAAGATAAAGATAGCACCTTTAAATACTTATTGATTGGCTTGGCGCATGGCGAATTAACCGGCATGGAACTCAGCGATAATTTTGGCAGTTTAACGCGGATTTATTTTTCAAATCTAAAACACAATATCAACATTGACCCGCAATTATTTGAATTTAAAACCCCCAAAGGGGCGGATGTATTTTCTGAATAGTGCGTAACCATGCTGATGACCTCTAACCTAGACAAACCACTCGCCGATCGAATGCGTCCGCAGCGCTTGGATGAATACGCTGGTCAGCAGCATATTCTGCAAGCGGGCAAACCGCTTTATGAAGCGATTCTCTCAGGTCGTCTGCATTCGATGATTTTTTGGGGACCACCTGGAACGGGCAAAACCACCTTAGCAAAGCTGATTGCTCAACACTCGGACGCAGCATTTATGCCTATTTCGGCGGTATTATCTGGCGTTAAAGAAATCAGAGCGGCAGTGGCAGAGGCCAAAAAAATCCAATCCGAACAAAATCGCCGTACTGTTTTGTTTGTTGATGAAGTCCATCGGTTTAACAAATCCCAACAAGATGCTTTTTTGCCGCATGTCGAAGATGGCACTGTCTTTTTTATCGGTGCAACAACTGAAAATCCTTCCTTTGCACTGAATAATGCGTTGTTATCCCGTGCCCGCGTCTATATTTTACAAGCACTCAGTCAGGATGCCTTATTAAACGTCTTAGAACGTGCATTAACCGAGCCGCTGCGCGGATTAGGGCAATTGAACATTACTATCGCCGATGAGATAAAAATACAATTTGCTAGCGCAGCCGATGGTGATGCCAGACGCTTATTGAATTTTTTGGAAATTGCTGTGGAATTAGCCGCAGCCAAGCAAAGCGGCACGATTGACGCTGACATTGCCAACGAAATGCTTACGGGTGGCGTGAGACGTTTTGATCATCAAGGCGAAGAATTTTATAACCAAATTTCGGCATTGCATAAATCAGTACGAGGCAGTTCGCCCGATGCTGCCCTATATTGGCTGTGCCGTATGTTTGATGGCGGCTGTGATTTAGGTTATTTAGCGCGGCGTATTGTTCGCATGGCCTCTGAAGATATCGGCAATGCAGACCCTAGAGCCTTGCAAATAGCTATTAATGCGTGGGAAGCGCAAGAGCGTTTGGGCAGTCCTGAAGGTGAATTAAGTTTGGCGCAAGCGGTTGTCTACTTAGCGTGTGCGCCTAAAAGTAATGCCGTTTATAGTGCCTTTAAAGCCGCATTCCATGATGCTCGTCAACATGGCAGCTTGGAAGTACCGGTACATTTACGCAACGCCCCAACCACACTGATGAAAAACTTGGATTATGGCAAAGCTTATCGCTATGCCCATGACGAGCCTGAAGCCTATGCCGCTGGTGAAAATTATTTTCCAGAGCCATTAACTGGAACGCGCTATTACCACCCCGTCAATCGGGGTCTGGAAATTAAAATCGCGGAAAAATTAAAACATTTACAAGAACTGGACGGTTTAAAAAACGGCAACCGTCTATAGACTGGGCTTTTGCTCAGAGACTATTTAGCGATTTAGATTCATCACCACTATGAAACCACGCTAACTGCTCGTGCAACTTTACCACCGTGCCGATAATAACCAAGGTTGGCGGCGTAATGTTCAAGCGGGCAACTTTGTCAGGCATCGTCGCTAAGGTGCCGGTAACCACGCGCTGGCTGGTGGTTGTGCCTTGCTGAACCAAAGCAATAGGTAAATCCGCAGGGCTGCCATGTTCGATTAACGCTTGGCAAACTCTCTCCAAGCCCACTAAGCCCATATACACCACAATGGTTTGCTGAGGTGCTGCCAATTGTGTCCAATTCAGATTAATCGTGCCGTCTTTTAGATGCCCAGTCACAAAGGTGCAAGATTGAGCATGATCCCTATGTGTCAATGGAATACCGGCATAGGCCGCACAACCGGAAGCTGCGGTTATGCCGGGTATCACTTGAAATTGTATACCTTGCTGCATGAGTGTTTCGATTTCTTCGCCACCGCGCCCAAAAATAAAGGGATCGCCGCCTTTCAAACGCGCTACCCGTTTACCCGCCAGCGCCAAATCCGCTAACAGGGTATTAATCGATTCTTGAGGCAAGGTGTGCTTCGCTCGTTCTTTGCCGACATAAATCTTTTCCGCGTCACGTCGCGCTAAATCCATGATTTCGGGTGAGACCAAATGATCATAAACAATCACATCGGCTTGCTGCATCAATCTTAATGCTCGAAAAGTTAATAAGTCCGCAGCTCCTGGCCCTGCACCAATTAAATACACTTCGCCGCGATTAGCATTGGCAACGCGCTGATCTAACTGTGCTGTTAATTGTTGAGCAGCGGCGCTGTCATTACCGGCAAAAATCAATTCCGCAATAGAGCCTTGAAAAACCTCTTCCCAAAAAATCCGACGTTGTGCGGGTTCGGCAATTTTTTCTTTTACTAATGGCCTAAACTGCTCGGCTAACAAGGCTAAGCGACCAAATGCGGGCGAAATAACGCTTTCCACTTTTGCCCTGAGGAGACGCGCCAACACCGGCGCTACGCCACCGGAAGAGACCGCAACAGTTAACGGTGAACGGTCGATAATCGCCGGAAAAATAAAACTGCATAAAGCGGGATTATCTACCACATTCACTGGAATAAGCTGTTGTTGAGCCGTTGCGGCAACTAATTGGTTGGTTAACTCATCATCGGTTGCCGAAATAACCAAACAACATGCGTGTAAGTCACTGGTTTCAAAGCTTTTTTGGTGGATAGTTAAGCCGTGACTGAGGTGCATTGCAGCCACCTGCGGACTTACGGTTTTGGCAATAACTGTAATTTTGGCACCGGCCCTTGCTAATAACTCAATTTTACGTGCCGCAATTTCACCCGCACCAACAACTAAGCAAGGCTGATTTTTGAGTTTGATAAAGAGAGGGAAATAGTCCATATTCTTATGCTAATGCAGCTAGGGTCGTAAGGATGTATTATTATAAACACCCAGTTATTATTAAACGGAAATCTGAGCCAACGATGATTGAATTTAAATTAGAAATTGATGCCAGCGGATTAATGTGTCCGCTGCCTTTATTACGTCTTAAAAAGGCATTGTCAACCGTTGCAAGCGGTGAGGTCATTAAAGTCACTGCCACTGATCCCGCCGCTCATTTAGATATTGGTGTGTTTGTAGAACAAGCAGGTCATAAATTGCTAGAGTTTGTAAAACTCGCTGATACACAAGTTTTTTACGTTATGAAAAAATAGCACTCGAGTCACACCAACAACACGCCTTAGCTCACAGATAATAAAAGAGCCGTAGGGTGCATAAGCGATAGCGTCATGCACCTTAAGGGGCGTTGGTGGAGGCGCTATCGCTTATCCACCCTACCCTGCCTTTGCTCAAGGATTTATTTATCTTTCACATCGTCTTCAGTCGATGAAACAATCGCTGAATAGCATTCCAACATGCTTTCAGTGAAGTTTGAGTTAGCTTCCGCTAAGGCCTTTGCCGAACCAAATTCTGTGCGTAATTCGTCTAATGTTTTTTTAGGATCAGCGGATTTTGCTAAGGTTAGCATTTTGGTATAACTGCGATAAGCGGTTAATCGCGTTGGGTCAAATGCAAAAATACCGGGCATATTCTTGGCGCTGGTATCGACCACACAAGCCGCCAAATCTTCCGGTGGCATATCGTAATCTTTTATTTTTTGATCTTTTTGTAATTGTTGATCTTTTTGTATTTGCTCTAATACGGCTTGTTGGTATTGCTCTTTATCCGCACACGCTGAAATTAACAGTAAGGATAGTGCGATAAGTAATTTTTTTTTCATGTTGTAAAAGTTGCTGTTGTGGGTTTAAAACCGAAAAGCGCCTAATGAACGTGCGCTTGTTATGTCATTTTTTCCGTAAGCCGATGGCGTAAGCGGTTTACTGAGTCAATGATTAAAGCCTATAAATCCTGCATTGCCTCGGTAATCCATGCTGTCGCTTCCGCATTAATATCCCCGGCTTTTTTTCCTTGGCAAGCAATGGCAGGGCCAATTTTTACGGTAATAACGCCCGGGTATTTTAAAAAGCTATTGCGCGACCAGCAACGACCGGCATTATGCGCCACTGGAATAACTGGAAAACCTGTTTTTTCAGCCAATAATGCCCCGCCTGCGCTAAATTTTTTAACCTCGCCGGGGGCTGTTCGCGTTCCCTCTGGAAAAACGACCACCCACAATCCCTCATCGAGACAAGCTTTACCTTGTTTTAACAAAGTTTTTAATGCCGCGCGTTGCTGTTTACGATCAATCGCGATGGGTTTTAAAGCCGCTAAAGCCCAACCCCATACCGGCAACCATAATAAGGAGCGTTTCAATAAAGCCGTTTGGCGTGGCAATATCAAACGCAAAGCAATCGTTTCCCACGCGGATTGATGCTTGCTTAACACAATGGCGGTTTGAATATCTTGGATGTTTTCTAAGCCTTCAACTTCATAACGTATGCCACAAAAAATCTTGGCAATGACTAATACGAACTTGACCCAAAGATTGGCAACACGATAACGCACAGCAAAAGGAAATATGCTGCAAATTAGCACTAAAAACCCGAAAATTAAGGCGGAGCTGATCATGGCACACAATAAAACTGTTGAGCCAAAATAAACTCTTAGCTTACTGCCCTGATACGATAAATTTGGCTGCGTCATAAAGCGTGTCAAAAATAAGAAGATTAGGATAGGAATGATCCGCCAAGGTTTTTTCACCTTTGCCAGTTTTGACTAATATTGGCTTGGCATTAGCGGCTAACGCGGCTTGAATATCACGAGCGGAATCGCCGATAAAAAAAGTCTCAGACAACTCAACACCTTGTTCAGCGGCACATTGAAGCAACATGCCTGGCTTTGGTTTTCGGCATTGACAATCGCTGTCAGCCCCATGTGGACAAAAATAAATCGCCTCAATCGCACCGCCTGCCGCGTTGACCATGCGGTGCATTTTTTCATGAATTTGCTCAAGCGTCGCAAGGTCAAATAACCCCCGCGCTAAGCCAGACTGATTGCTAATCACCACCACACGAAAATGGTGCGCGGTTAATAAGGCAATCGCCTCTAAACTGCCCTCAATGGCTTGCCATTCTTCCGGCGACTTAATAAAGTCGTCGGAATCCTGATTGATAACCCCATCTCTATCGAGCAAAACAAAGGATTTAGGCGACATCAACTTAAGATTGCAACTTGGAAATGTCTGCACACGTCAAAAACTGTTCAGACAAGAAATGCAATAAAGCCAAACGGCTAGCGCGTAATTCCAGATCATCACTCATCACCATGACATGATCAAAAAACGCATCGACTTCATTGCGTAAATTCGCCAGTCTAGTTAATGTCGCTTGATAATCACGTTGTGCTAACAAGGGTTGAATCGCTTGTGCTGATTGCTCGGCGGCATGTAGTAATTGCTGTTCTTGCGGCTCAAGCAATTTGCCAATACGCTCAGCCGGTGCGGTCTCAGATTTTTTCAAAATATTGCGAATGCGTTTGTTAGCCGCTGCAAGACTTTGCGCTTCCGGTAATTGTCGAAACGCTTTAACCGCCTGTAATCGCTGTATAAAATCCAGTGGTTCAGCAGGCAACAGCGTCATCACCGCCTCAAACTCATCCGCCCTAAAGCCCTGATCCAAACAATAACCTTTTAAGCGGTCAAACACAAAATCCACTAACGCGGTTTGCGTGGCTTCAAAATCAAAAACATGTGCAAACTGCCCAAGTGCAATCGCCAATAATTCACGAATATTCAACACCAAGTTATTTTCAATGATCGTTCTCAACGCGCCTAATGCGGCACGTCTTAACGCATACGGGTCTTTGTCACCGGTTGGAATTAAACCCGCACTAAAGATACCCGCTAAGGTATCTACTTTTTCAGCAATCGCCAAAACTTGACCCGTGCACGTACTGGCTGTGGGGCTGCCGGATTGTTTAGGGAAATAATGCTCTTCTAAAGCCCAAGCGACTTCCTTTGATTCGCCTTCTGCCAACGCATAATAACGTCCCATAATCCCTTGCAAATTACCAAACTCACCAACCATTTCGGTCATTAAGTCTGTTTTAGCCAACAACGCCGCTCGTTTAGCCGCTTCGACATTGGCATCAAGTTGTTTAGCAATGATTTCAGCCAGTCTAACCACACGATCTGTTTTATCCGCGACCGTACCTAATTTCTCTTGGAAAACAATATGAGCTAATGATGCAAGCCGAGATTCCAAGCGGTGTTTGCGATCTTGATTCCAGAAAAACTCAGCGTCGGCAAGGCGTGGCGTTACCACGCGCTCATTGCCATGTTGGATAGACTCTGGACGACTGCTCTCGATATTGCTAAAGGTAATAAAATGCGCCAACAACTGACCTTCGGCATTTTTAACCGGAAAATATTTTTGATTCGTTTGCATCGTGGTAATCAACACTTCAGCCGGCAACGCCAAAAATCGCGGATCAAAGTTTCCCGTCACGGGCACTGGCCATTCATTCAATGCAGCAATTTCTTCCAACAAATCCTCTTCAATATGCGCGATACCGTTGACAGCCGCGGCGGCTTGTTGCGCTTTATCACGAATAATGGCTTTACGCTGTTCAATATCGGCAATGACTTTGCCTTGCTCAAACAACACGGTCGCATAAGTCTCTGGCGTATACAAGACAATTGCATCAGGCGCATGAAAACGATGTCCGCGCGTTAAATTACCGGTCTGCAAACCTAAAATCTCCGTAGGAATAACGCGATCTCCCAACAGCAAAACCGCCCAATGCACAGGTCTGACAAATTCCGTTGCAAAACTGCCCCAGCGCATACGCTTAGCGATTGGCAGTGCCGCAATGGCTTGACGAATAATATCGGGGATTAGTTGTTCGGTATCTTGACCTTTTATCGCTTGAGTAAAACTAAGCCATTCGCCTTTGTCTGTTTTAAGACGTTCTAATTGATCAAATGTTGTCTCACAGCTACTGGCAAAACCTAATGCGGCTTTACTCGGTGAACCATCAGCAGCAAAAGCGGCTTGGATGGCGGGCCCACGTTTTTCAACGGTTTTATCGGGCTGTGCGGTCGCTAGATTTTCAATCAATACAGCCAATCGTCTGGGCGTCGCGTAAGCCTTACTACCGGTAAATGTCAACTCGGCATCGTGCAAGCCTTGAGTGATGTTATTAAGCAGCGCATGACTGAGCTTTACTAAGGTATTCGGTGGTAATTCTTCCGAGCCTAATTCAAAAAGTAAATGCTTTGCGGTATTCATTTTATGCTCCTTGCTCAGCCAACATCGGAAACCCTAAGGACTCACGGCGGGCGTAATAAGCCTCAGCAACCGCTCGAGATAGGGTTCTGACTCTTAAAATATAGCGTTGCCGTTCGGTCACAGAAATAGCGTGACGGGCATCCAGTAAATTAAACGTGTGCGATGCTTTCAAAACCATTTCATAAGCGGGTAAAGGCAAATTAATGTCGATTAGCTTTTGACATTCTTGCTCATACGTATCAAAACACTTAAACAAAAATTCTACATTGGCATGTTCAAAATTAAACGCTGACATTTCTACTTCATTTTGATGAAAAACATCGCCATAGGTCACGGTGCCATGCGGTGTTTTTGCCCAAACCAAATCATAAACACTGTTGACACCTTGCACATACATGGCAAGACGCTCCAAGCCGTAGGTAATTTCACCGGTAACCGGACGACATTCTAAGCCGCCGACTTGTTGGAAATAGGTAAATTGGGTGACCTCCATGCCATTCAACCAAACTTCCCAGCCCAACCCCCACGCGCCCAAGGTGGGTGACTCCCAGTTATCTTCGACAAACCGAATATCATGCTCGAGTAAATCAAAGCCTAAACGCTTCAATGAGCCTAAGTACAACTCTTGGATATTATCAGGCGAGGGTTTAAGCATCACTTGATATTGGTAGTAATGCTGTAACCGGTTAGGATTTTCACCAAAACGTCCATCGGTCGGACGGCGCGACGGCTGTACATACGCCGTACTCCACGGTTCTGGCCCGATAGCCCGTAAAAAAGTGGCAGGATGGAATGTACCTGCGCCCACTTCTTGATCTAAAGGTTGTAATAAAATACAACCTTGTTCTGACCAATAGGTTTGCAGCGCAAGGATAAGTCCCTGAAAAGTAGATAAATCATTGTTTAGACTGGACACGGTAACTAACTTAAAAGGCTAAAAAGTGGGCGATTATAGCTTAAAAATGAAATTTTTATGCTAGCTTTAAACTAAGTTTTATCATTTTCTCCCTCTTCATCTTTGTGTATTTCCTCTAAAGCCAAGCCGCTCATCGCTGTTTTGTCACGTCCTTGTCGCGGTGAACTCGCAAATCCTTCTGCCAGATTAATCTTCAATTTAAGATTATTGGGCGAATCTGAGTTTTGTAACGCATCATCTAAAGAAATAATGCCGTCTGTATAAAGCCGCATTAAATGACTATCGAAGGTCTGCATACCAATATTTTCTGACTTTTCCATCGCCTCTTTAATGTTTTGTACTTCACCCTTCAAGATCAAATCACGCACCAATTGCGAAGACAGCAAAATCTCGATTGCCGCCACCCGTTTACCATCAACAGTGGGTACGAGCCGTTGCGAGACAAAGGCTTTTAAATTTAGTGACAAATCCAGTAATAATTGATTATGACGTTCTTCAGGAAAAAAATTAAGAATACGATCGAGTGCTTGGTTGGAATTATTCGCATGTAAGGTCGATAAACAAAGATGACCCGTTTCCGCAAAAGCCAAGGCATGTTCCATCGTTTCACGAGAGCGAATTTCACCAATTAAAATAACATCTGGCGCTTGGCGCAGAGTGTTTTTCAACGCATCTTCATAACTCATCGTATCTACGCCTACTTCGCGTTGATTGACCAGTGATTTTTTATGCGGATGAATATACTCAATCGGATCTTCAATCGTGATGATATGACCTGACGTATGACTATTGCGATAATCGATTAATGCCGCTAAGGACGTAGACTTACCTGAGCCAGTACCGCCAATAAACAATATCAGCCCACGTTTTTCCATGATGGTTTTTTTAAGAACCTCGGGCAAACCGAGTTTATCCGCATTAGGAATTTCAGTTTTGATATTGCGTATCACCAACGCAAACGAATTACGCTGCTTAAAAATGTTAACCCGGAATCGCCCAATACCTGGTTCTGAAATAGCTAAATTTAACTCTGGCAAGTGCTCAAATGCTTTTTGCTGATCGGCATCCATTAAACTAAGAGCAATCGTCTTCAACTGGTCTACGGTTAATTTAATATTTTCGATAGGTTTTAGTGTACCCTGAAACTTAGCAACTGGCGGTGCGGCAACGGTCAAATAAAGATCCGAGCCATCATATTGAGCAAGGATTTTGAGATAGTCTTTAAATTCCATAGCAAGTTTATGAATTGTCAATGTTTAAAATAGTTTATCAAACGCATCAAGGTTGAGTGCGTAGACGATCATTAAGCCAACAACTCCGTAATTCGGATTGCCGTCGCTAACGCCCTGCGTCCTGCTTCACCAGAAACCAGTGGCACTGAACCCGTTTGAATACACGCGACAAAATGCTTGATTTCCTCCAACAAGGCATCACCGCTTTCAAACGTAGATTCATGGGTTTCTATTTCAGGAATGCCCGGGAACATTTCTTTGCTGCCCGTCCGATGTTTAGTCAACACACGATTTTGAAAATCTACCGAAATATACGAACTGGGTCTAAATAACCGCATTTTGCGCTCCAGCTTCAAACTGATACGACTCGCCGTCACATTAGCGACACAACCATTTTTAAACTGCAAACGCGCATTGGCAATATCTGTTCCTTGCGTTAAAACCGCCGTGCCGCTGGCATCGATGCGTTCCACCTCAGAATCCACCAAAGCCAAAATAATATCAATATCATGAATCATCAAATCTAGCACTACACTGACATCATTAGCACGAGGATTAAAAGGTGATAAGCGGTGCGATTCAATAAATAGCGGTTTTTCATCGGTATCCAGCCCTAATACCGCCGGATTAAAACGCTCCAAATGCCCTACTTGCAAAACCAACGAATTTGCCTTGGCAAGCGCAATCAACTCATCAGCTTCTGCAACGGTCACCGTAATCGGTTTTTCAACCAACACATGAACACCAGCCGCTAAAAAATCCTTGGCAACTTGATAATGCAGCGTCGTTGGCACTACGATACTTACCGCATCAACCGCACCATTTAATAATTCATGATAATCCGTCAGCGCATTTGCACCGTGCGCCTTTGCAACCGCCTGAGCCGCTGCCTCATTAATATCAACAACCGCAACCAGCTCACAATCCGGCAAGCTTGCATATTTTTGGGCATGGAATTTACCTAAATACCCCGTACCAATCACCGCGCATTTTAATTTATTCATTGATTATTACTTAAAAGTTGACTACCCCAATTTGGGAGAACATTGGCTATTACTACGGATAAGTAGGGCATCTCTGCGTTATGCCAAGACACATACATTCTAACCGCAAAATCGAGCGGTACTGAAGTTTTGTATGCAGTCAAGGGTAAGCAACGCTTTTCGTCTACCCTTAGCACAAGCCATAAAACCCGCATTAGTTATCACCGCTTACAGTGATTTCAAATCGCGTCAGTAAGCTTTTGTTGGCGTTCATATTCTAAAATCCTTCGGCTTTAATCCGCTTATGATGAGGCTATAGGAATAAAATTTTTGGTGTTTTTCAAAATAAAATGCACAGTTCCGTTATTATGCAAGCTTAGACATGAACATTTTTGTAAACAACACTCTCACAGGACATGTACCAATTAATGCGTAAGATAATGATCCATCAACCCCCTGAAAACCACCTATCGTCCGATTCGCTAATCTTTCTGGAGTTGCAACATCTTGCACAAGTAGAATTTACCTCGGAGCACCCAGAATACCCAATACAATCGGCCTTGTTGTTGACGGATAATTCGAGCACCGGATGGCAAGCGGCATGTCCTGGCGAGCAAACTATCCGTATTGTTTTTGATCAACCCCAAACCATCGAGCATATCTTTCTTACCTTCGAAGATCAGCTGCATTCACGTACACAGGAATTTGTCTTGTTTGGGTTGATGGAAAAAGAACAGGCTTACCGCGAGATTTTACGCCAGCAATTTAATTTTAGCCCTCCCAACACTACATGCGAAATCGAGCATTATGAGGTCAGGCTCAATCAATTGAAGATTCTGGAATTAAAAATAATGCCTGACATCAGTAACGGTGAAGGTTATGCCACACTCAAGCAATTGCGTCTTGCGTAAATAGACGCTTAATATTTAATCGTGAGGTCGGGACGTGGCTCACCAGTGATTAGCTTGGCGGACACCTAGGCTTAACCCAGCTTGAGCCCCAGAAAAAAACCCGCTACGCCGCTAACGCCCTTGCTAGTGATGCTAGATAAGCGGCTAATTAAAAAATCACCTGATGTTTTTGCGGCTTCCGTAGCGGAAGTAGCCACGTTTTGAAGTTCCGCATCAGTAATTTTAATCACGCCGTAATATTCTGTAATAAACAGCAAGACAATTGCGCCACCCGCTAAGAACAACGCGGTGCGTAACATTTTTTTTGCAAAATAGCCTACCGCTATACCAATCGCAAAAGGGGCTCCGATATGGCCTACGAGAAACTGGGAAGAAAAGATGTCGGTTGAAAAGGGTTGATCGATTGAGGTATTTGTCATAAACAAAAGCGGTCATGTTGTGATAAAAGTTGCCCTTATTATAGGGGGATTTGTAGAACAAAAACACCTTGGACGATTAACACTAAACGCTATTGACATAGAAAAAAGCCGAACACATTAATTTGTCCGGCTTATGTAAGGAGGAATAAGAAAATACGCCGTAAAGACTCGTTAGCCTTTTCCTGGCAACATGCCAACTGAACCGGGTTTAATGCGTTTGCAGGTCACCACAACATCTTCTAAATGACACTGTTTTTGGTCGCTATTTTTA
Source organism: uncultured Methylococcaceae bacterium (assembly GCA_903945375.1). GTDB lineage: Bacteria > Pseudomonadota > Gammaproteobacteria > Methylococcales > Methylomonadaceae > Methylovulum. The sequence continues at coordinate 44,820 of CAJAVP010000040.1, forward strand.
GCGTTGCAAGATTTACAAACAACGTTACCTAGGTCTTTAATATTTTCAACATGCCAGCCATAACCTTGTGACTGACAGAATTTTTTGCTGTATTTATTGAGATTATACGGCTTTGCCGCGTTTGCACTGGCAGCGGTTTCGGTCGCACAACCGGGCGAAGCTAAGGTATTCGCCATTAAATCTCGGTAAATGTATTCTGCTGCTGTTGAACTATTCGAATAGCCGGTGCTTAAAGCGATCATTACCACCATGATTCCTGTGATTTTAAATTTCATCGTTACTCTCTCCTGATTTTTATTGTTTTATTTGACGATAACTTATTGGATTTAATTTAAAACGCGGATATTCATCTCAGCATTTTCGGCTTCAATTTGTTGTTTAATCGGTGCGAATTTCTCATTTTCGCTCAGTTTCACCATCACTATTCCCGTCAAAATAACAAACAGCGTCAAGCCGACATATAACCAAAATCTGTCTTTTTTAATGTCATCAGTGCTCATATTCCTTGCTCCATTAGGCCAAATCATTGATTGATGCGCCAAAATTAATATGAAAAACCTGATGGTTGAGCACCAAAGCAGGCACGGATTGCACACCAAACGCTTTGGCTTCCGCGATACGATTGGCTTGTTCCCCCAAATGCACCGTCTCAACAGTAAACTGGGTGGTATCGATTGCATTAATAATTCCCTGTTCAGCATTCAAACAAACAGGGCAACCAGCATGATAAAAAATAGCGGTATTCATATAAAATCTCCTTAACAAGTTTTGAGGCGAAACTATATGGCGATTTAAATGCCTTGTCAATTGCATTTTGGTCAGCGTGCTTAAAGAGAAAAGGCGGGAATGAATCGGTGGTGTATAAAAATTACTCCGCCAGCAAAGCGGTCGACACTTAGAATGACGACTGCAAAGGTGTAGAGGATGACAACCAAGTTAAGACAAACTCAGCGATCTGAGCGGGGGCGTTAAGGTTTAAATGAGCAAGATAAGGCGGTAAGTCTAGGGGGATATTTGAAGCGACCGCAATAATATCAGGGTCATGAGGAGCGTATAAGGCTTGATTTAATTCGACTCGGTGCAATTCAATTTTAGGGAAATGCTCAGTTTTAAAGCCTTCCACCAAAATTAAATCGAGACAGGAGTGTTCAAACCATTTTAGTTCGTCACACAAACGCGGCTCAGTGGCCGGTGTAATTTCGGTAATCATGGCGCGACGGTGTGATGACACCAGCAAAACGGGTGACGCACCGGCATCACGTAAACGAAAACTGTCTTTGCCGGGTTGGTCAATCTGAAAACAGTGATGACTGTGTTTGATTAAACCAACCCGCAAACCCTGTTGTTTTAAAAGGGGAATTAAAGCCGTTAATAAGGTGGTTTTGCCCGTGCCACTGGCAGCGACAAAACCTAAAACGGGAATTTGATTTGTTTGCAAGCGAGTTCTGTTTAAGCTGTCAGCTCATCCAGATATTTTTCGGCATCCAGAGCCGCCATACAACCCGCGCCTGCGGAGGTGATTGCTTGTTTATAAACAGAATCCATGACATCACCGGCGGCAAAGACGCCTTCAACACTGGTTGCCGTGACATTACCATGAATACCGCTATTGACTTTGATATAGCCATGCTCCATCGCCAATTGCCCGTCAAAGATGCCCGTATTAGGTGTATGTCCAATCGCGATAAATACCCCGTGTACCGACAAATCTTTAGTCGAACCATCTACAGTGTTTTTAATCCGCAGTCCCGTAACGCCCATCTCATCCCCTAACACTTCATCAAGCTCATGATTCCATTCGATAGTGACATTGCCATGCAAAGCTTTTTCTTGCAATTTATCAGACAATATTTTTTCTGAACGGAATTTGTCGCGACGATGAACGACGGTGACATGCGAGGCGATATTCGCTAAATACAAGGCTTCTTCGACGGCGGTATTGCCACCACCAATAACGGCAACGGGTTTATTTTTGTAAAAGAAACCATCGCATGTTGCACAAGCTGAAACGCCCTTACCTTTAAAATCTTCTTCAGAGGGTAATCCTAAATAACGAGCCGACGCTCCCGTTGCAATGATTAGCGCATCACAGGTATAAACATCCGAGTCTCCGCTTAAAACAAAGGGACGTACTGACAAATCTGCCGTATGGATATGATCAAAAATAATTTCAGTATTAAACCGTTCAGCATGTTGACGCATCCGCTCCATTAAATCAGGCCCTTGCAAACCTTCAACATCGCCCGGCCAGTTATCCACCTCAGTCGTGGTTGTTAGCTGTCCACCTTGTTGCATACCAGTAATCATGACGGGGTTTAAATTGGCGCGTGCCGCATAAACTGCCGCCGTATAACCTGCCGGGCCAGAACCTAAAATCAAAAGACGACAATGTTTTGTTGAATTCATGCTAACTCCTTATAAAAACGATAAATTAATGATTCATAATCGACGACTCCGCTACTGAGCCGCAAACAACTAATAAAACCCGTTACAATTTAAACGGGCAAGCTAACAAGCCTTTTCAATTCTTACGTACGATATTCCGCATTTATTTTTACATAATCGTAAGAAAAATCGCATGTTAGCACTTCGGCGGCAATCTGCCCACGCCCAAGCCTTACCGTTACCACAATTTCTTCTTGATTCATGACAAATTGCCCGGCTGCTTCGGTATACGCAGGATCACGACAACCATCTTTAACGATACACACCTCGTTTAAATAAATCTGCACGTGTTCCAAAATCAAGTTGGACACACCCGCACGCCCCACGGCAGCCAGTATGCGTCCCCAATTAGGGTCGCTGGCAAAAAAAGCCGTTTTCACTAAGGGCGAATGGGCAATCGTTTTAGCCACTTGCAGCGCTTCATCGTCCGTCGAGGCCTCTTCAACCCAAATTCGCATCAGCTTGGTCGCGCCTTCACCATCACGAATAATCCACTCCGCCAATTGTTTACAAACCGCCATAACTGCATCGGCAAATATAGGGTAGTTGGCACTGTCCTCAAATAGCTCGGGCGCTAAGGATGCGCCAGTTGCCAGCAATACACACGCATCATTGGTTGAGGTATCGCCATCAACACTAATACGGTTGAACGATTGATCCACCGCCTGAGCCAGGCAGGCTTGCAAAAGCGGTTGAGCGATTTTGGCATCTGTTGCGATAAAGCCCAACATGGTCGCCATATTCGGCTCAATCATCCCTGCCCCTTTAGAAATACCGGTGATCGTAACTATTTGTCCACCCAAGTTAATTTGTTTGGATACGCCCTTAGGAAACGTATCGGTTGTCATAATGGCACGAGCGGCTTTATCCCAATGATTTGGTGCTAAATCAGCAATCGCGGTCGGCAAGGCGATAATGATTTTATCAACCGGCAGCGGTTGACCAATAACGCCCGTTGAAAAAGGTAGCACTTGATTAGCCGCACCATCAACACATTTAGCCAGCTCCGTACAAGAATCTAACGCATCCAACATGCCTTGATTGCCGGTTCCAGCGTTAGCATTTCCGGAATTAATTAACAGCCAACGCGGTTGATGCGGTAAATTGGCTTTTGCTAACAAAACAGGTGCAGCACAAAAAGCATTTTGTGTAAATACAGCGGCGCAGGTACCCGAATCCGCCATTGCAATCACCAATAAATCATCTTTAAGGGTTTGTTTTATGCCGGCACATGTCGTACCTAAACAAAGTCCTGCAACCTCGTGCATGACGGGAAAATCACATTGTCCGACTGCCATAAATTATTCCTCATTGTGTATATAACGTTAAATTTTGAGCGATATTGACAGGCTGATACTGACTTACTAGACTAGCCAGAAATCTCCTCTTGCTCTCTTCGCATAATCAACCAAAGCATTCATAATGATCTCTTCAGAAATTATTGGCTATATTGCCGCCACACTCACCACCGCCTCTTTTTTGCCCCAAGCCTTTTTAACCATCAAAACGAAAGATACAGATTCTCTTTCGATGGGTATGTATAGCTTATTTACGTCTGGGGTATTTTGTTGGCTGATATACGGCATTTACTTAGGCAATCACGCCATTATCATCGCAAATGCAATTACGTTTTTATTAGCCATGACCATCTTATCTTTTAAGATTTACAATTCATTTTTGAAAAAACGCTAAGACTCGCCAGCCTCACTGAGATGATAGTCAACAATACGTTCCACTTCATTTTTTGAACCCAAAACGACCGGCACGCGCTGATGTACACCATCTGGTTTAATATCCAAAATACGCTCACGTCCTGTTGAGCAAAGTCCACCGGCTTGTTCGATAATAAACGCCATAGGATTTGCTTCGTACATTAGGCGCAATTTTGCCGGTTTTGATGGATCGCGATTGTCCAGCGGATACAAAAAAACGCCGCCACGGGTCAAGATTCGATAAACATCGGCAACAAACGAAGCCACCCAGCGCATATTAAAATCTTTGCCACGCTCGCCTTCTTTGCCTTGCAGACATTCTTCGATATAACGCTGCACGGGGGATTCCCAAAAACGCTGATTGGACATATTGATCGCAAATTCTTGAGTCTCTTCAGGAATACGCATATTGGGATGGGTCAGTATAAATTCACCAATATCCTGATCTAAGGTAAAGCCATTAACGCCATGTCCGGTCGTCAAAACCAGCATAGTTGATGGGCCATAAATCACAAAACCGGCGCAGACTTGCTCCGAGCCTTTGCGTAGGAAATCTTCTAATTCCGGCTCAACCGCTTCACGACAACGCAACACGGAAAAAATAGTCCCCACAGCTAAGTTAATATCAATATTTGATGAGCCATCTAAGGGATCAAATAAGACCAAATATTTGCCTTTTTTATATTGCGGCGGTATGGGAATAAAGTCGTCAATCTCTTCAGAAGCCATCCCCGCCAAATGTCCCGTCCAATTCAGCGCATTAACCATAATATCATTAGTGATGATATCTAATTTTTTCTGCACTTCCCCTTGGACATTTTCCGAGTCTGCACTGCCTAAAACGCCAATTAATTGTCCCCGACTTACTTTTTGAGCAATTTGCTTACAAGCTGTCACTATATTGTTCAAAAGCAAAGTGAATGTGCCAGATGCTTCGGGTAATTCACATTGTTGTTCGATAATAAATCGCGTTAAAGTCACGTTGTTTGTCATATATCTCTCTCTATTGTAAAAAATATGGTGCAAAATTGTTTCTAGTAATTAAGCAGGTGTTCATTTAGTTTATGGGTAGACGTGAGAGCATTCCTTGCTTGCGACCCTCACAGTTTCCCTAGTTTTTTAAGTGCATCCGCCAACCGTTCCGCGCCATCAAGAGGATTATTATCAAACACCATCATGTACTTAAATTCAGCCCCCGCTTTGGCTTCCCAGCGTTTACCCAATTTAAGTTTTAGTTCAGAGTCCGAATTGTCCCTATCATCCCCTTTAGTTTCAATAACAATCACGTTGCCCTTGGTGGTTTTAACAATAAAATCGGGATAGTGATTTAAAAAGCCATTAATCCTAAAGCCTTTGCCTCTGGAAAGATTACGGTGCCACCAGATAATATTTTCAAGATTGGCAATATCGTTAATCACGCGGGATTCAAAATGCCCCATTGCCGCTTCCGTTGCATAAAGGCTTTTGGGTAGTGCGGGGGCATTGCCAGATGGAATAATCATCTCAGCAAAGTCAAAACTAGGTTGTAGCCAAATTCTATCTATATCAAGAAAGTCATTGAAAATCTTGTAAGCATAAACATTGGCCAGTGTGGTGATTTTTTGTTTTATCTTGCGAACATAAGACACATCACGCTCAAGGCAATCGCGTATCTGGTCTTCGCTAAAACCTTCAACAATGCGACTGATATATTTTTTCACCTCCCCGTCATCAATCGGGTACATCTCGCCCATCAGCTGCACTAGACGGGCCGTCACGTTCATCAGTTGACTGGTTTTATCCCCTTTTAAAATAAGATTGTGAATTTCTTTTCGTTTTTGGTCATCGGCTTTAAACGGCACGGCTCTATAGTTTTCATCACCAATACTAATTTCTTCCAAATCAACTTTATAAATTTGTGTTTCCACATCTTCAAAATTGATAGCTGAATCCGCTTGCGACAATTTAAACGCTTTTAACAAATAATTGCGTTCAAAAATCTGCACGGTTTCTATCCAACCGCCATCTTCAACTTTGGTAAAAAATTGCGGCAGTTGCAGCGTTAAGGCTTGCTCTCTAAAAATATCTTTCAATTTATGTTTATTCATTTTATTTTCCAATGCGGCAGGAATATCGATATTAATAGCGGTTTCGGCGTGTGCGGCGTAGTCTTTATTTTGCACTGTTGCTTGTTGCGTTAGCTCGTTAACAAAATTTTCACCCGATGCGCTTGTTTCTGAATAGGCTATCACTTGCTCTTTAACATTAAGCGTATCAGCAGCATCCACTGCGGGAATAATCACCTCAGTATTGGCTGTAAAAACATCAAGCGTTACACTGGGTGACGGCTGAACTGTCCGCTCTACTTCTGGCGGCGTTAGATCTCGATAATCTTTTTCTGAAAATCCCGCCCGATTTAATGCCTTAACCACATTTTGCAGCGTGTCCATAAACAAATTGGACGCAGTAAACACATAACTCATGTTCAGTAAATCATTATCATGTTGCTGAACATGAGGCATACGCAAAATACGTCCTAAAATCTGCTCCACATCCACCGATGAAGATTTATCAGCCAACGACACCAAAATATACGCAAACGGACAATCCCAACCTTCTTTGAGCGCGTTCACGGTAATAATGTAGCGGACAGGACAATCGCGGCTCATTAAATCAAAGCCTTTCAGCTCGTTAATATCAGCGGTTTTAATTTTAATCTGCTCGATGGGAATACCCAGTTCCACCAGTTTGGTTTTAGTTTTTTCAAAGGTAGTTTTATCGTCGCCTGTTCGCGCCTCTGCTTGTAGCAAAACAATCGGGCGTATGTATTTACCGCCTTTCGCTTGTTCATCCAGCGCGATAGCTTCCAATTTTTGCCGCAAAATCAACGCGCCTTCAATCGCTTCATGTCGGCTAGTGCGATTAGCCACAATGACAGGCAATTTAACCATATGCTGTTTTTTCAACGCCATAGCGTCCACATAGCTGATGATATTGCTGTTATTGCGCGGCGTGGCAGTTAAATCAAAAATAAAATGTGGATTTAGATTTTTGAGCATTTCCACCGATAACGCCGTTTCAGCATTATGGCTTTCATCGACAATCACAATCGGTTTTAAGCGGCGAATGACATTGATTAACGCCGATGAATCATAATCTGGCAATAATTCTGCTTCGCTATCATCGGTTAAAAAAGAAGCCAGATAACCGTTATCCTGAAAAATCTTCCTATCTTCCTTATTCTTGGCGCGTAAGCTGTCAAAACTCATCACCACAATAGACAATTGTTCCAGCACGCTGTCCGCTGAAAAGCCCGCGCCCATCAATAAATCGCGTTTTTCATACACCACTACCCGATTAGCAAACAAAGTATTTAAGCGTTGTCGATACGGATGCTCACCATCGCTTAAATTTTTTACCGTCTGTTCCAAAATAGTTAAAGACGGCACTAACCAAATCACCAACTTGCTACGTTTTGGATGCCGTATCGCAAACGCATCAAAAATCGTTTTAATGGCATTAACGGCGATAAAGGTCTTACCGCCAGCAGTTGGGACTTTAGCGCAAACGTGCGGCACAGTTGGCACATTATTTTTATAAGCCTCCATGCCTATCACGCCTTTATTTTGCCAATAGCTTTTAAAGGCATTGCCTAAATGCGGGTTAGCGTCCAATTCATGCAGATATTCTTCAAGATTGTCGATAACGCGCTGTTGGTAGTCTTTTAATTCCATGAGTTACAACCAGAATGTTTTATTGTAATGTGCATGAATCATGTCATCTTTACTGATTAATATCGCCTGATTGATGTCAGCCTGAGCGACAATCATTCGATCAAACGGATCGCGTGTCCATTTTTGGCTTAACGCATTAGCAACAACCTGCAAAAAATTCACTTGGCAACAACTCAAATTTATTTCCTGCTGCAAAGTATCAGTTATTGTTGTAGCCGTTTCATTTAAGCGTTTTATTTCATATAAATACTCCAGTTCTAAAATAACCATAGGTGAAATTAATAAATCATGACTTTCTATTAACGCTAAGGTTTTTTCTGGAAACTTTGCCAAGTCGTTGTTATACAGCCAAACAACAGCATGAGTATCTAAATAAGCGGTGTTTTCCATTCTTCAGACCAGTCTAGGTGTATTAAATTTTCCGAATCGCCAATGACGCAATTACGATTTTTCAAATGGCTTAATTTCTTAAAATTATTATTTTTTTCAAGCAATTGTTTTAGTTCAGTTTCAGAAATATCGGTAATTTGCAAAATCTGCTCTAAGGTTAAATAGTATTTTTCTAATAAAAACAGACTAAATTCTTGTTTGATTTTTTGACTGGAAAGTTGATTTTTTTCCAGCCATTCATCGGGAATGGTGAGATTCATTTATCCTCCTCGCGGCGTAACGCCTGATAATCATAATCGTCCCGAATACCGCCTGTACCATAGAGTTCCAGTATTTTTGCTGTAGTCCGTTTTAACGAATGATTTTTTATAAACTCACTCAACGCCATTTCTATTAATTGGCTTTGATTATTGGTATTCGCTAATTTTGCGGCTTCGGTAATGAGTTGCTCATTAATTTCAATGGTCGTTTGCATATTGAATCTCCAAATTTTAGGAATCCAAATCCTAAGATTTGGACTCCAGCATTATTAAAAACGGGTTATATCACGCGGAATTTTTTTGAAGATGATACCGTGTTTCGTTAGGAATTCTTTGTTAAACAGGCATTTGTCGGCGTAAATAATCGCGGTGGCGGGTTTATTCGCCCCGAATTTTAAGGTGCCTAAAAAATCCAAATCAAGGCAGGTGATAGCATCGAGTTCGTAGTAGAAAATCCACGCGGTTTCGGGGCTTAAGCCCAGTAGATACGGGGTGTAAGCGTTATCTGGTGCAGTGCGGTATTCAGTCGCTATGCCTTCGGAGTAACTGACATAAGCGCGGATAACCTCAACGCTTACTGCTTCGTTCAGCGTGTCATCGGGGTTAAAAATCGCTGCGCCAATGGTGTAATAATCGAAACTGCCACCTAAGCCTGCGGTTTGTTTTGTGCCTTCGCCGTAGCCAGACATGACGCGGCGTACCCGTTCAGCGGTGATGGTGTCGGCGTAGTCTTCCATTTCAATCAGGATGAAGCGGCG
>CAJAVP010000041.1 GCA_903945375.1 uncultured Methylococcaceae bacterium
CCTCGCTGCACCAGTGCGCGATCATATTCAGGCCAGTTAGTCACTTTCCATTTACTTTTTGGCCGGCTTTCTTCGTTAGGAATGGCGTTTGATTCGGACTGACTGGTCATGATAATTCTCCGGTACGGTTGCTTTTGGGCAATAGTTTATAGCATTTGAGAGTTTATGCTCCAACGCCTTTTGAAATCATAAATATATCCACGCCGCATAATTTTAGTTGTCAGACTTCGCAATGTGGCTAATTTGCTAAGCCTAAAGTTAACGCGTAAAAAAAGAACCAAATGACCATATTCTGGCTGAGTGCCATGTTAGGCGAGCAATTTGTCATATTCGGCATGAGTGCCGATCCAAACCCAAAGAAAACCGTCTTCAATCGGTGTTGCAACTGCGCGATAATTTGAACCTACACGAGCAGACCATACTTTACCGACTTTCTTAAAGTGCAGAGATGGGTGCGAAGAGTCGGCTTTCAACAATTGAAAGTTTTTGTCGGCGAGGTTGCGAATATCTATTGGAAGGCATCCGTAGCACATCCAAAAACTGGAAGCAGTTTTGTGCTTCAAAGGTCTCTCGTTTTACCGGCTTGATGCTCGGCAAGTGCTGCATTGATAAGGAAATCTAATTTTCCAGCATTGGAATCAACCTCAAGTTTTTTATCCCAACGTGCTTGGTCAAATTCAATAAACCAGTCCCGAAGCATGGAAAATGAATCATTGTCCAATTTCGCAATGCGATTTTCCAGGAACGCTATTTCATTTGTTATGTTAGTTGTATTTGCCATAAACGATTTCCTCGATTTGAAAAATAGGAATATCAATGAAATCAGGACTTCCTGCTGGTTGTATTCTAATTATTCCATCAGGATGACCTTCTACACCTTTGATATAACTTCCATGTATATCATATAAATCAAGAGCTATCGGTCTGCCGATGGTAAAAACCGACTTAACAAGAAAGATGCCTTTTGATCTAATAATTCCAATTTTTATCGTTTTAACTTGATCAAAAGGAATCCCATACGCGGATTTAAATATACTTCGGTCGCTTTTTCTTACGTCACCTGAAATAATTTTTGTGCCGTGTAGTATAACTTTATCCAAAGTTGGAAGGCTAGATATTGCGTTTATCAATCGCTTATAATGATGTTTATATGCGCTTGCCATCGATGTTGTGCATGTATTCTATTGAGCCTTGATAGGGTATGCTATCGTTCACACTCGGTGTCTAAATCCACCTAGACACATAAAGTATGCACTTTTTTAACATTCGGGAATCACAGTCAATTGAATAAAATTAGCATTATTAAGAAAAAACTATCCAACCCCCGTGTTAGAAGACGGTTAAAAATAGGGCTTTTTATGTACGGTAGCGTGATTATAATCGGTCTGACCTTTAAAATTGCCTATGATATCGGCTATTTTGACGCGCAGGCACTGAAAAAGGAGAATAGTGGCGGACAACTAGTCGCGCGTCCCGTACTGACACTTGAATCTGCCCAGCGTATCGTCACGGGCGCGCTAAAGGAAGACCAAACCAACCCGAAAACGGTTGTGACCCAGATTTTCGATAACAACCAAAAACTTTCATCCCTTATTATCGAAAAAGACAAGCAACAAAAAGTGGCCTGGATTATTGACATGCGCTTGTTTTTTACTGGTAACTTACTCAATGATGACGGCTATAACTTAAATGAAGGCATTGAAAAACAAAATAATATCAGTCACAGTAGAGAGTAAAGCAAACCATCGGTTCTATGCTGATCTAAATCTATCCCAACCTTATATTTCTGAGCGGATAAAACCGGTGCATATTTTTATCTGGCTCATGCCGTTATAAATAAATACGTGTGATTCCTCATCCCTAACTCAATTATCCACACAAATTGTACATAACCTTGTTCACGTCGCCGTCATTATTATCGCTAAGCCTCTGTTAATTTCGCCACATGAGCCACTACTTTATTTTCTTGCTTCAATGAGCTTTATCATATCGCTACTGCACTCATCGACGTGAACCCATTCAAACGCACAGGCTTTGATGTTTTTTACTGTATTGCGATTAATATTAGCCCCTATTATCCAGACGACCAGTGGATTTATGCGGTTCATTAGCCAGGCCATAAAAGGTTTTGAGCTGATGACATGTTCCAATAACAAGACTTGACCACCTGGCTTACATACTCGATAAAGTTCTTTTAAGCCTTTTAAAGGTAAAGGCACTGAGCAAAACACAAAGCTGGCAATCACGGTGTCAAAACTATTGTCAGCAAAACATAAAGACTGCACATCCATAATATTAAGCTCAACAGGGACGCAATTACGGTGCTTTTTGTTGATGGCCTGTTGCAGCATATTCGGGCTAAAATCGATTGCTGTCATACGTGAATTTACTGGATAGTAAGCAAAATTTTTACCCGTACCGACTCCGATTTCAAGGATATGATGACTTTTACTGTCCACTTTTTGCCACAATTTTTTACGCCATCGACTCAATATTAATCCTTCAATAACGGCTTCCAATATTTCAAAATAAGGCGCAATACGATCATAACGCTGTTGGATAACGAGACTGTCGAGCTTCATAGGTGTCATTGAGTAGTTGCCGTATGAAAGTTAATACAAAGTATTCTTGAAGAATAAAACATAAGAAGTATAAACATAAATTGTATCAACAATTAAAAATAATTGGGGCTAGCAACTAACACGGGACACTCAACAAGGCTTAACCGTTCGTCCTGAGCTTATCGAAGGATGGACGGTTAAGCCGACCGTGGCTCGACAAGCTCCTCACGAACGGTTTAATCTTTAACTGTGTCCCGCTCAGTCGGTAGCTGATTGTCGGAATCGTCAGACCGCGTTAACAAATCCCTGCCGAGATGACGTCATTCAATGAGTGTGCTGAATAATCACAACTTTTCTCATGCACTGAACCTGCAAGCCCTGTGGATTATTGGCTCAGTGAGCACGATGGTCATGAGTGTTAGTCTGCTCGAATGGTTCTTAGCGCATTTAGCCCACTATATTTATGAGAATCACCAAATTGCTGCAAGCGGTTAAGCTTTGCCAGCACGGCTTGTGCAATAGTACCGGTAGGATCGGGTGGCACATAATCCCAGGGCTGGTAATGCGCGGTGAGCGGTTTTGCAGCGCCGTATTCGATCAGTTTGCCAATAATTTCACGATGACACGGCTCAGTCGCCTGTTCACTTAAATCTACTAGCACGGGTTTACCGGTAAAGGCGGCTTCGGAACACATGGATAATGAATCGCCAGTAACGATAAACATATCCGCATGAGCCAGCAGGCCATGATAGAAATCGAGCGGCGTGTCTTGCCAGTCAAAAGCATGGTATTCAACACCCGACAAACCCGCTAATAACGCACTAAATGCTGTAGCCGGTGTACGCCGACTATTTGAAATCACCAAGCAAGCCTCTAATGTTGCGGCAATTGTGGCAACCCGTGCCGCAAATTGATTGGCGTGCGCTTCATTAAAGCCGTTGCAATATCGGGTGTTACCGCCAATGAGTAGCCCTATGATTGGCTTAGGTAATGCTTGAAAATAGCGCGCATGTTGCCAATAGGCTTTGGCGAGATGCGCCCTACATAACGTATGTGGCACACCAGTTAAGGTGATGATGTTGTCACCCACCAATTGTGGTGAGGCTATCAAATCATATTCATTAAGGCGAGGTGGGAGATCATCCGGCAAAATAGACGCTAAGAATAGGGTGAATAAGCGCTCATCAAAAAAAAACCGTAAATCAGCGATTTCTGCGGTGGTTTCTTCCCCTGTTCCGGTAATAATCAACAAAGCAGAACAGCCTTGAACTTCGTCTGAGAATTTATGCTGTAAGGATTTTGCATAGTTTTCGATAGTGCCGCTCGGTATTGGAATCAGCTCATAGCCAAATCCCAAGCGTTTTGCCAGCCCTATACGTGCATGTAATTCACCGGTGTACGCACTCTCTACAACCCATACAACAGGCTTGGAGATTGGCGCGTACTGTAATTCAATTTGATCGCTAGTTAGCATGTTTATATCCTGTCACTGAAATCCTGCGCGGCAATAGTGCCATCGGCAATCGCATTGGCAATTGATTGATACGAGGCATTGGCTACGTCACCGATTGCATAAACCCAAGGTATGGAGGTGCGCTTAGCCGCGTCGATCGTTAAATACCCCGCTTGTTTTTTGATGCCATTGAAAATATCAAACCCATCTAAAAAATCAGTATTGGGTACAAAACCGGCTCGGACAAAGATCTTATCGACAATTATCATGTCCAATTGTCCATTTGCTTGACTCAAATGCAGATGAATTTGTCCTTGGATATCATGCAAATCAGCCACATGGGTTTCTGTCCGCTCTATAATCAGCTGTTGTTCAATTTGCAGCTCTACGCATTTTCGTATCATACGACGGGCTTTAGGACAATGACGGATTAATAAATAGGTTTTGATTCCCGCATTTGCCAAATCATTTGCCGTGTGATGGGCATTATCGCCACCTCCTATCACCGCCACGGTTTTACCACTCAGTCTGGGAATTTGTTCAAGATGATCAGTGGGATAATAAGAAATAGCTCCGGCTTGATAAAGGGCGGTATGGGCGGGAATGTGTGCAAAAATTGCCTCGGTTTGTACGCGCACCCCGCTGGCAATCACTAAGGCTTTGACGGCAAGCGTTCGGGTTGTTGCTTGGTGATTGATGGTTATCTGAAAGCCATTAGCCGGAGCAGTGATGGTCTCAATTTGACTGGCACAATAGTTGATAATTGCTTCTTGCTGGATATGATCGCCGTAAAGTTCAGCAAGCTCGGCGCTGGTTTTATCTGGCGTCCCCAGAATCCAACGGTTTATTCTGTTTAAATTTAATAATTGCCCGCCTAAATAGGCTTTTTGTTCAATAATATAGGGAACATGTCCCAGTTGTTTAAGCCATAAAGCACAGGACATAGCCGCAACACCTCCGCCTATAATACCGACTGCAAATTGAGATGGTGAGGCGTTTTCCATTGCGTATTTTTAGTGGTTATTAAAGAGGTCGATTAGATTGGTTTTGTCGTTAGCTATTTAGCTGAGACTAATTTAACGGAATATCCCCGGCAAGCAAGTCATGACGCTCATGGAATTGCTGTGGGAAACGGAACTCGCCACTGTTTTTGATTACTAGATGCCATTTGTTGCCATAAGTCCGCGTAACAAACCTGTAAGATTGGATGAATTTGCTCGGGAGCAATCTCCGCTAAAGGTTCAAGCACAAAGGGATAACGCTCAATTTCACGACGCGGCAGTTGTAACCTGTCGTCGTTGATGATTAAGTCACCATAAACAAGTAAATCCAAATCCAAGGTTCGTGATGAAAACTTTTTGCTGTCAGCGGTACGTCCGTATTGCTGTTCAATTAAGCGCAGTACCTGAGCGATCACGTAGACATCCAACGTAGAGTCAAAGCCGACAACCAAGTTATAGAATGGGTCACCCTCAAAACCGATGGACTCTGATTCATACAAGCTAGATAGCGCTAATGTGCCAAACGTTTGCCTAATTGAGTCTATGCCTTTGGTTATAAAGTAATTTCTATTTATATTACTACCAATACTAATGTAGCCACGGGTCATGAGAGTCTATCACCACGTTCAATAATAATACCGACATCAATCCCTGTACCAATTGCGCCTTTTTTATTCAGTGTAACTTTTACCCAAGGCACATTAAATTCGATAAGAATTAGCTTGGCTACTTCTGAGATTAATCGCTCGACTAAGAAAAAATCGCTGCGACTAACAAAATCAATCAGTCGATCAGAAACAGTTTTATAATCAAGCGCATATCTAATATCATCTGTTTCAGCAGCTTTTTCTATGTCAAATCCCATTTCAAGATCGAGGATAATCGTTTGCCTTTGTTGTCTTTCCCAATCATAAATACCAATAATCGTATCTATTTCCAGTCCGCCTAAAAAAATGATGTCCATAGTGTTTTCCGAGTATTATGTGTTTTTTTTAAAAGCCGTAAGTATCAAGGAAATCCACTTGGCTTACAAGTTCTGATGAGGTATGCGATGAATAGTGAATGGTTATTTGTTCCGATAGCTTATTTGATCGGTTCAATTTGTAGTGCAATTGTTGTCTGTCGAATAATGGGCTTACCCGACCCGCGCGAACAAGGCTCTGGCAATCCGGGAGCCACGAATGTGATGCGCTTTGGTGGCAAAAAAGCCGCCGGCATCACTTTATTAGGGGACTTATTAAAAGGTTTAATTCCCGTCTATCTTGCCAATTTATTAGCCGTGCCGATGGAGCTATTGGCGCTTACGGGTTTAGCCGCTTTTTTTGGACATTTGTACCCGATATTTTTTGCGTTTAAAGGTGGTAAAGGTGTCGCAACCTCAGTTGGCGTGTTGTTAGGTTTTTCTTGGTTATTAGGCGGCTTAGTCATGGCGACATGGATCATCGTCTATAAACTAGGTAAAATCTCTTCACAAGCCGCCTTAATTGCCTCGTTGATGTCGCCCATTTATTGCTGGTTTATCATCGGTGATAAGGCATTACTAGCTGCCACGTTGGTGATGATGTTGTTATTACTCTGGCGGCATCGCAGTAATATAAAACGCTTACTGGCGGGGCTAGAAGATTAATGAGCAAAGGCAAGTGAAATGAGAACACAACATCACTTGCCTTTGGTAGCCTCAAGGTGGATTTATGATGACTAGCACGTCTAAAAAATCAATACCTCCACCCAAAAAAGCGTCTCTTACTCAACGTTTTTCGCTGATATTGGCGTTAACTACTCTTTTTGCCATTAGCCTAGCGATTAGTGTCTTCGCTTTAAGCATGGGCTATAAAACCTATCAAGACAATCAAAATCAATTGCTAAGTTTGGCAAAAATCATCAGTAAAAATAGTCACTCCGCGTTGCTTTTTCATGACCAAAATAGTGCCCAAATGACCTTAAACGCATTGGATGCTAAGCCGGAAATCTATGCCGCCGTGATTATTGATGTACACAACCAGCTATTTGCCAGTTATACACCACCTACTACGCCACTTAAGCACCCATTGCGTGACTTTCTCAAGCCACTGCTAGCACACGTTTGCCCCGTGTACTTGCGTGTAACAGAACCTATCAAACAAAATGACACACGCATTGGCGCGGTCATTCTTCATGCCGATATTTACAGTCTGTGGCTAGATTGGCTAATAGGCGTAGGACTGGGCATTTTGTTATCAATGCTCAGTGTCTTAATTGCTGTTCAAGTGGGTTTACGCCTCAGTCGTTCCATTATCCAACCCTTAATGGCACTCGCGCAGAGTGCCAAAAGCGTGACTTGTGACCATGACTATTCCATCTTTGTTAGTGATAGCAAATATCAGGAGATTGCCGATTTAATCAATAACTTTAATTTTATGTTGCAAGAAATTCACTTGCGTGATGATGAGCTTAGAAAACAACAGGAGTTATTAGAAAGTGAGGTCGAACAACGTACGCTTGAATTGAACCAAGCCAAGGAACAAGCGGAAGCAGCCAGCCAAGCCAAGACTGATTTTTTGGCGAATATGAGCCATGAAATTCGCACGCCCATTAATGCCGTTATGGGCATGGGCTATTTATTATCACGCACTGAGCTCACAGAAAAACAAAAGCGTTATTTGATTAATATGAAATGGGCATCGGAACACCTACTCACTGTGGTTAATGATATTCTCGATTTTTCCAAAATTGAGGCCGGTAAGATGCTGTTTGAATATAATCCCTTCGATTTAGACGGTGTACTCAGCCACGTTTGTAGTTTATTTGCCGCTCAAGCGGAAGAAAAAAATATTGAATTGATACTAAATTGCGCTCCCTCCACTCCGCTCTATTTAATCGGTGACGCATTGCGATTAAGACAGATATTGATCAACCTAACCGGTAATGCCTTAAAATTTACTGAGCAAGGCGATATCATTATCAGCGTTAGCTTAGTGAAAGAAGATACCAACAATGTAGGCTTACAATTTAGCGTCTCAGATACCGGCATCGGCATAAGCACGTTTGAATTATCCAATCTTTTTCAATCGTTTTCTCAGGCCGATTGCTCAACAACACGCCGTTATGGTGGAACGGGTCTAGGTCTTGCTATATGTAAATACTTGGTAGAATTGATGGGCGGGCAAATCAACGTTACTAGTCAAGTAGGACAAGGCAGCGAATTTTATTTTACACTGCCATTTGGGATTTATCAGCCCAGCCCCAAAAGCTGGCGCATTATCCCGTCTCAATCCACATCCCGGGCACGGGTGTTGCTGGTTGACGATAATCCTAGAGTGAGAACTATTTTATTTTCCCTATTAACGTCCTTTGATTTAGACGTACAAGCCGCCGATAGTGCTATCAATGCCATGCAAGAGCTAGCGCGAGCCGTCAAATACGATCAACATTTTTATGATTTAATCTTAATGGATTGGCAAATGCCTGACATAAATGGCGTAGAAGCGGTCAGTCATATTCGTGCGGATAAGCAATTACCTTATGTACCCATTGTCATGATGCTGCCCGCTTTTGCCGATGAAGAATTACACAATGTAACAAATAATTTAGAACTCGAAGGCGCGTTGTTAAAAACATCTACCCATTTAGAATTTTTCAATTTACTGAATACGTTACTTGGCGATAATACGCAGCCAAACAACTTCACAGGTCAACCCACTTATCTTGATACTGAGCTAACGCCACCTCAACTAATAGGGAATATTCTGTTAGCAGAAGACAATGCGATTAACCAACTCTTCAGTAAAGAATTATTAGAATCACTCGGTTTAGTGGTTGATGTGGCCAATAATGGCCTTGAAGTGGTAACGCTTGCAACGACTAAACATTTTGATTTAGTGCTAATGGATATCCAAATGCCCATTATGGATGGCTATCAATCAACGGCGCTGATTCGTGCACATTTTAGTTGTGATGAGTTGCCTATTTTAGCCATGACTGCCAATGCCCGATCTGACGATCGAGAACGCTGTCTCGCTGCACAAATGAACGAACATATCTCCAAACCGATTGATTTAGAAGAATTGTTTTTAAAGTTAATGGATTTTTTACCCGTCGCAGATAAAATGGCGATCCAACCTATTGATCCAGCCCTTCACGCATCTCAACTTCCAGACACTATCGCTGGCGTCAATATCGCCAACGGTCTGATTAAACTGCGTAATAATCAGCACCTATATCGTGAATTGCTGAACAGTTTTTGGTGCGATCATGCAAACTCAGCCGAACACATCGAACTGGCGTTAAAAAATGGACATGTTGATAAAGCATTACACATGCTTCATGCTCTTAAAAGCTTATCGGGTAATCTTGAAATGCGTAATGTCTTTGATAGCGTGTTACAACTTCAAGCCGCATTACTCCAGAAAAATGACTATTCTCAGCACTTAGCCGCATTACATCGCAGCTTTGAGGAACTAAAGTCTGGACTGACATTGTTAATTAGCCCCGTAGAATATCCATCAGACGAAACAATCTTATTAGATACGCCTGAGATGACAGTAGCTTTTAACAACCTATCTCAACAATTACTAAACCATTCACCCCGTGCCATTGATTCATTTGCTCAATTAAAAACTTGTTTTGAAGCTCATTACCCCAACCTGACTGAGCAATTGGCCACACAAATCAATCATTTTGAATTTGAACAAGCACTGCTCACTTTAGCTTTAGTAAAAAAATCACAGCTGGATAATTAGCTACAAATGATTTTTTATGTTACAACACAAAAAACCTCAAGATATGATGCACGATGGCACTGAATGCCTTAGAACATAAAACGGAGACGTACGGTTAAGCTTTGTTCCCCTAAATCACCAAACCCGATTGAGAGTATCAACGCTGGCATTTATAGTTTTTGACACTTAACCTACTGTTTATGATAAATACTATTCGCCCTAAAATTTTAATTGTCGATGATGAGATCATTAATGTTCGCGTACTCGATAATATGCTGCGTGATAAATATGAAACGATGGTCGCCTTAACCGGAGAGCAGGCTCTAAAAAGAGCAACATTGACACCGCCTGATCTTATCCTGCTTGATATTGCTTTAGGTGATATGGATGGCTTCAAAGTGTTTGAATATTTAGCCCGTAATGAAATTACATGGCAAATACCGGTCATTTTTGTTACTGCACTAGCCCATGAAAATGATGAAAAAAAAGGACTGGAATTAGGTGCGGTTGATTACATTACTAAGCCCTTCCGACCTTCCATTATCAGAGCTCGAATACACAATCATTTAGAGCTTAAACGGCAACGCGATTTGCTAAATTTTATGTCATCGGAAGACAGCTTGACAGGCATTGCCAATCGTCATGGCTTAGACGTGTTTTTAGCACAAGCTTGGCAAGTTGCTGTTCGATTTGATGAACCTATCGCGCTGATTGCAATGGATATCGATCATTTCAAAAAATACAATGAATGTTATGGCTATATTGCTGGCAATAAATGTATAAAAAAAGTTGCTGAACAGTTGACGGCGAGCCTAGTTCGTAAAACCGACATACTCGCACGCTTTCGTGATGATGAGTTTATGTGTGTACTACCTAGAACAGATGTAGAAGGCGCATTACTTGTGACTAAGCGTTTCCAGATTAATCTCCACGCTAAAGCGCCGACACACCAATACAACTCTGGACACGATGTTGTCACTTTAAGTTATGGTATTGCCGTCATTCAGCCCGGCTGGCAACCCTCTGATGAGAGTATTTTAACCAACCTAGCCCATACCCATTTACTCATAGCAAAACAAGCGGGTGGCAATAAAATTTGCCATGATGGGTCTTCAATTTACCCCCAATAATTTACGCTTACTTTCACCGAAAGCCATTTGGAGCACGCCTCTTATGTACAGACAACCCGCCGTAGCCGGCAACTTCTATCCTGCTGATCCCGTCATCCTTCGAGATCAAATTAACCAGCTCTTGTCCTCAGCCAAGTCATCAGCAACAGACACGCCCAAAGCAATCATAGCCCCTCATGCCGGTTACATTTATTCAGGTCCAATCGCCGCTAGTGTTTACACGCGCTTACAAACAGCCAGAACGCAGATTGCCCGAGTGGTATTACTCGGCCCCTCACACCGAGTCGCCTTTAATGGTCTCGCGCTAAGCACGACAGACGGCTTTGATACACCGCTAGGGCATGTCCCTATTGATAAAGCCTCGGTCGCTTTGCTAGCGCATTTGCCCTTTATTGACTACTTTGAACAAGCCCATAGCCAAGAACACAGTCTCGAAGTGCAATTGCCATTTTTGCAAGTGGTCTTAAATCATTTTCAGATAATTCCCGTTGTTGTCGGCAATGCGTCGCCCGAGCAAGTCTGTCTCGTGTTAGATGCCTTATGGGGAGGTGATGAAACCTTAATTGTCATCAGCTCCGATCTTAGCCATTATCATGATTATGCCCGCGCACAACAGCTGGATAAAATCACTAGCACAGCAATAGAGCGTTTGAATTACCATGCGTTGACTTACGAATCAGCTTGCGGGCGAATACCCATTAGCGGTTTGCTGAAATGGGCAGCACAACAATCATTGACGGTAAAAACCATCGATTTACGCAATTCTGGTGATACCGCTGGCGATAAAAAAAGCGTTGTGGGATATGGGGCTTATGTTATTAATTAAACAACATCAAAACCAATTATTGGACATAGCCCGTGCGTCTATTCAGCACGGGCTAACAACCGGCAAGCCGATTTCAATTAAGGTAACAGATTACCCTGAAGCATTGACGGCGTTACGGGCAAGTTTTGTGACATTGCAAAAACATCAGCAATTGCGAGGCTGCATTGGCATGTTAGAAGCCATGCGCCCATTAGTGACCGATGTTGCCGAAAATGCGTTTGCCGCTGCCTTTAATGATCCTCGTTTTCCAGCCCTGCGAGCCAGCGAGCTGGGCGAGCTGGAGATACAGATTTCAATCTTAAGTCCGGCTGAACCTATTACTTTTCATTCTGAGCACGATTTGCTCAGTCAGCTTAAACCCGGCGTTGATGGCTTAATTTTACAAGAGGGTCATCAACGCGGAACGTTCTTACCCTCCGTCTGGGAATCATTGCCCGAACCCGAGCAATTTTTGCGTCATTTAAAACACAAAGCCGGTCTACCGTTTGATTATTGGTCAGACTCTTTGCGGGTTTATCGCTATCAAACGGACAAAATAGCCTGAGTGAGTTTGTCAAAACAATGGCGTTGACAGAAAAAGACAGGATTCGTGTTTAGGGCTTAATAAATTCAATGGTCAGCGGGTATTTAAAATACTCCCCTTTACTGGAGATAACCGCCGCCATAACACAAAAAATGATATTAAACAGAACCACAATCCATTGTAAAAATAACCCAATTAACACCAACATTAAAATCCAACTGATTACATAATAGACAATACTGGTTAATTGCCAATTGAGTGCATTTCTGGCGTTTTCTTTAACCCAACCCTCGTTTTTAACTAAGTACACCAATAACGAGGGCAAAAAGCCAAAAAATATGCCGCCAAAATGGGTGAGTACAATAATTAATCTATCGGACTCAGAATTTCTATTGCTTGTCGAATTATTCATATCGCCTCCTCTGTTTTAGCTAAATTTAAATTAAACATCAAAACAACTGTAAGGCCAACATAATCGCATCTTCTCGACCGTTTACAGCGGGATAATAGCCTTTTCTAATGCCAATTTCATTAAACCCCATCCCTTGATAGAGCGCGATTGCGCCTTCATTCGACGGTCGAACTTCAAGGAAAATGGTTTCTGCATTACCTCTCGCTACCTCAATTAAATGTTCTAACAATTTGCGACCGATACCCTGTTTTTGCTCAGTTGGCTCAACAGAAATATTCAGGATATGTGCCTCATCAACCGCAAAAGACAGTAATCCATAGCCTAGTATCGTATCTTGCTCTTCGCAGACCCAACAGCTATAACCGGCTTTAAAGCAATCCCTGAAAATATCTTCGCCCCAGGGAAATTGGTAATTTTTTCTTTCAATCGTCAACACATCGGACAAATCCGACGCATTCATTCGTCTAAGACGCATTAAATCCTTCCTTGACACTGAATCGGGGAAGACTTTGGCATAAAACTCTTTATCTGCATCATAAATCAAAAAATTTTTTATTTGGTCAACTATTCCGCGCATGTTCAATCTTCTATTATTTTTATAGTTTGGAGGGCTAACTGTAAATCTTGCCACGCCTTGCGTTTTTCCAGCAACGATCGGAGTAAATAGGCGGGATGGTAAACGACAATTAACGGCGTGTCATTCAGCATATGTACTTTGCCTCGCAATTTGGACAGTGGTAAATCGGTATTTAGTAATGTCTGAGCGGCGACACGTCCGACCGCTAAAATAATTTTGGGTTGAATCAGTGCCACTTGGCGTTGTAAATACGGGCGACAATTGACCACTTCATCAACGTGCGGATCACGATTTCCGGGAGGGCGACATTTAATAATATTGGCAATATAAACGCCATCACGGGACAAGCCCATTGCACGAATCATTTCAGTTAATAATTGTCCGGCAGGGCCCACAAAAGGCAGCCCTTGCTGGTCTTCAGATTGCCCCGGGGCTTCACCAATCAGCAGCCAATCCGCTTGTGTATTCCCTGAGCCAAACACGGTTTGTGTTCGTGTCTGGCACAACGCACATTTTGTACACTGCTGAACCTCCGTCGCCAACAATGCCCACTCATCCACTGCTTGTTCTGCTGCTTTTTCAAAACATTCGACAATAGGACGTGCTGGTTGAGTAGATAAAGGTGTTTTAGAGAGCCAAACATCAATCCCCATTGCCTCTAAATAGCTTAATCGCAAAGTATTGTCCATTGTTCTCCTGAAGTGTTTAGTAAAAATCTAGTGACGCCTCACCTTGACTTACAGCGATTTCAGATGGTGTTAGCAAGCTTTTGCTGGAGTTCAATAGCTTTAGAGCCTGTGAAAGTATCCTTTTTATTCCCCCCACTTTAGCAAAGATTACTCAAAGGCCATAAAGGATTAGGGGGAGACTGGATATATCTAAAAGTGAGACATCTTTCCAATTAGTCAGATCAACGGCAATATTGTATCTCTTTTCATCATCAACTGTGCGTAAGATCAGTAAATTAAGATTGCTTAAAATAAAAAAGCTTTTATAATGCGCACTCGCTGAAACGGAGCGGTAGTTCAGTTGGTTAGAATACCGGCCTGTCACGCCGGTGGTCGCGGGTTCGAGTCCCGTCCGCTTCGCCAAATCAGTGTCTTAAGCTATTTCAAATAGTGCCAATATTTGGGTTTATACGACTTTGTGGTTTTTATGTCCATCATATCCCTTGATATACCGCCATAAATGACAACTAACCCTAAGTTATCCTATTTCTGCGTTATAAGATGTCAAATCACGCAGAATCATAACAGTCCTGACGCATGAATCTATCGCTTGCCAAAAAAGCTAACGAGCGACGACTTGTACCTAACTTCGGACAGATTTTAAAAAACAGAACCCCGTAATGACAAAACGCCTCATACGCTAGGAATGCGGAATATCGACCCATCTACACAAACCCCAAATACCGACGGTTAATAGCCATGCCGCGCAACGCATTATTAATAGCATCATAATCAAATTGCGGTGCCAGTAAGCGGATAAACTCATAAGCATAACCGCGCAGGTACGCATCATTACGAACGCCCAGATAAGTTGTACTAGGTGGAAATAAATGACTTGCATCCAACATCGTCAAAGAACTCTCCAACGATTCATCAAACGCAATATTGGCAAGTAGACCAATACCTAAACCCAGCTTCACATAAGTCTTAATGACATCGGCATCAATTGCCGTCAACACAATATTCGGTGACAAGCCCGCCTGATGAAAAACACGATTGACCAACGAGCCGCCGGTAAACGTGAAATCATAAGTAATCAAGGGGTAGTTGGCGATTTTTTGCAGTGTCAACGGTAATTCGTTCAATAAAGGATGATCTTGCGGCGTAATCACACAGCGATTCCATTGATAACAAGGAAAACACAAAATTTTGTCAAAGGTGCTAATTGCCTCGGTAGCAATGCCAATATCCGCCTCACCATTGGCGACTTGCTCAGCCACTTGAGTCGGTGTGCCCTGATGGATGTGCAGCTTTACATCCGGATAACGCGCCATAAATGCTTTAACCGCAACAGGCAGACGGTATCGCGCCTGTGTATGTGTTGTGGCAACCGTTAATGTACCCGCCTCTTTGTGACTAAATTCCTCACTTACCAGCTTGATGTTTTCTATTTCACGCAAGGCTCGTTCAGCCAGCTTAACAATAATTTCCCCCGATTCAGTCAATCCAGTTAATCGCTTACCATTGCGCTGCAATAGTGGCAATTTCAGCTCCTCTTCCAGTAATTGCAGTTGTTTACTGATGCCTGACTGCGAGGTATGTAAGACTTCAGCCGCCAGAGAAATATTCAGCCCTTGATTAACAACTTCCCGCAAATAGCGCAATTGATGCAATTTCATCGTAGTTTGTCCTGTCTTTATAACGAATGAGTATATAGATAGCATAACATATCGTTAATATTAAAAAGGCTTCACTGCTAAGATGGTCACTTAATTTTCATAATAGCGTAACAATAGGCTTGCTCGAATGAACTTGTTATATTCTTTATCTGGATTTTTAGTCGGTATTTTGGTGGGTATTACGGGTGTGGGCGGAGGCTCACTGATGACCCCTTTATTAGTCTTTTTGTTTGGCTTCAAACCCACAGTTGCAGTCGGTACCGATTTACTGTTTGCCGCCATTACTAAAACCAGTGGCGTTTGGGTGCATCACACTAAACATGGTTCCGTCGATTGGAAAGTTGTTGTCTGGTTAGCGATAGGCAGCTTGCCCTGTGCTGTTGCCACCTTGTTGATGCTCAAACATTACATGGCGATAGGCAAAGAAACCACCGGAGCAATCACGTTTACCTTGGGTGTCGCATTGCTATTAACCGCTGCCTCATTGCTGATACGCAGTGTATTAATCCGTCGTGCCGCCGCAAAAAATGATATTAATGACACAGAGCTTGATCCTATTTTGGAGCATGAAATAGAAATTAATGAGCGCACCGGTCGCTTTCAACACATGCAGATTCCCGCAACCATTTTGGTTGGGGCTGTTTTAGGCGTTTTAGTTACGTTATCTTCAGTAGGTGCCGGCGCATTGGGAACCGTCGCATTGCTATTTTTATTTCCTAAAATGCGAACGGTAAAAATTGTAGGCACTGATTTAGCGCACGCTATCCCACTAACCGCCGTCGCCGGTATCGGACATTTGAGTTTAGGCAATGTGGATTTAGTCTTACTGGGTAGCTTATTGATTGGCTCGTTGCCCGGAATATGGATTGGTAGCCATGTAAGCGCAAAAATTCCGGAACGTTTTTTACGTCCGGTTTTAGCGTCTATCTTGCTGTTGATTGGGCTTAAATTTGTACTTCAATAAAAAACTATGATACTCCCCGTATTTTAGACCACGAGTTAAGATAGAAGGCTCTTATCAAAAAGTGAGAAAATATGGCGAGCGTACGCAAAAATCATACACGGTTCGGTTGCAAAAAGCTGAGAACTATAACAACTAGCCTTCTTTCACTCCGAGTATTTTCGATTGCACTTATAAGTTGAATCCACGAAAGGAATAAATCAATGCGTACCGATGCACAAAATAACAACACCTCATCACCACTGACTGAACCTGATCCCGTTGGTTTTTGGGACGCGTTCCGTTTCTGGTTGAAGCTGGGGTTTATTAGCTTCGGTGGTCCTGCGGGGCAAATCGCAATCATGCACCAAGAGTTGGTGGAAAATCGGCGCTGGTTGTCGGAGCAGCGTTTTTTACACGCGCTCAATTATTGTATGTTGTTGCCTGGACCTGAGGCACAACAGTTGGCGATTTATATCGGTTGGTTGATGCACCGCAATTGGGGCGGCATTGTAGCGGGCAGCTTGTTTGTCCTGCCTTCACTTTTGATTTTGCTTGGCTTGAGCTTTATCTATATGGCCTATGGTCATTTGGCCGCCATTGTCGGTATTCTTTATGGCATTAAGCCAGCGGTGACCGCAATTGTTATCTTTGCGGCGTATCGCATTGGCTTGAGGGCACTTAAAAATAAGTTATTGTGGACAATGGCAGGCTTGGCATTTTTGGCGATTTTTTTGCTTGATGTGCCATTTCCGCTGATTGTGCTGGTCGCAGCGGTATGCGGGGCGATTGGTGGTAAACTGCTGCCACAGAAATTTGCAATCGGCGGCGGTCATGGCGCAGCAGCAAAACAAAGCTATGGCCCTGCCTTGATTGATGACACCACCCCGACACCGGCCCATGCTATGTTCAATTGGCTGAGTTTAGCAAAAGTGCTGACCGTTGGTTTAATGCTTTGGGGCGGTGTCATGAGCTTTCTTTGCGCTCGTTTTGGTTGGGATGGCGCATTAACGCAAATGGGTTGGTTCTTCACAAAAGCGGCATTACTGACATTTGGGGGGGCGTATGCGGTATTGCCGTATGTTTATCAGGGCGCTGTTGATCATTTTCATTGGTTGACGCCGCCGCAGATGATGGATGGTTTGGCTCTAGGCGAAACGACACCTGGGCCATTAATCATGGTGGTAACCTTTGTAGGTTTTGTTGCGGGCTGGACAAAGGCGATTTTTGGCACGGAAATGTTGCTTCTTTCGGGTGTTATGGCGGCAATTGTCGTTACTTATTTTACTTTTTTACCCAGTTTTCTATTCATTTTGGCGGGCGGCCCACTGGTTGAATCGACGCATGGCAAACTGAAATTTACAGCACCACTGACGGGCATTACAGCCGCAGTGGTTGGTGTTATTCTCAATTTAGCGGTGTTTTTTGCGTGGCATGTGTTCTGGCCGCAGGGTTTTGCCGGTCACTTTGATATCATTTCCGTCATCATCAGTCTCAGTGCTTTTTGGGCTTTGTTTCGTTACAAAGTGGGCGTTATTACTGTGATTGCCGCTTGCGGTGCAATCGGATGGTTGCTGAATACTTTTTTTGCATCGGCTAATTGGCTTTATTAGCCCCCGTAGGGCGGATAAGCGATAGCGTCATCCGCTAAGTTGTAAGGCGTTTTCGCGCAAGCAATCCATCATCGATATATATTAAATGGTGTTTTACCGAGTCGGGTAGACAACGCTGTTCTGCCCACTTTTTGGGGATGAATAGGTGGGCTTTTTGAAGTCAAGCGGCTTGTCTAGGTAAAGGGTGTTGGAATTGACCGACCACTACTCCGCTTACTTTTAAGTCCTCGTCCAATTCTTCCCATCTTAACGCATAGCCACCCTTATGTTTTGATTCTACGAGGGCTTGCAACTTTAACCATGCCCGAATGAGGACAATCGCAGTATTGCCACCATTAAGCCACCGACAGTTAGTAATGCCCCAAAGCTCCAGCGCATTAACGGCTTGATTTCATAATGAAGTCCCATGATTTCTTGGTGTTGCTGATCGAAGCGCTTATCGATTTGTTCAAAACGTTTATCCATTTGCTTAAAGCCATCGGTCATCAATTCACGCTGATGACGGAGTTCTTCTTCGACACGGATAGTGCGTTCGCGCAAATCTAATTCATACCGCACGTTGGCGTTTAAAGCTTATGGAGTTTCTGCGAGGGATTTTTTGATGAGCCATTGAATTTGCTCAAGGTCTTCTTGTGCCAAAGCCATGATTAACGCCTGCGGATAGATGAGTAGGGATTTTAAAATAGGAGAATTGGGGCAAAGTATAGCACACAAAAAACCGCCCCCAGTTTCTCAAGGGCGGTTGGTCTAAGCACATATCAAGGTATCGTGAGACGGTATCTACCTGGCTTGTCGAAGCATGAATGATTTAAGCCTACGGTCAGTGAAACTCGCTTCGGGAATATAATAGGTGTCTGCAATTTTTGCAGATGTGGTCATTCCTTCAAGGCTTCGATTTCAGTCGCTTGCAACTGGGTAATTTCTGCAATGGTATCAACGTCAAAGCCTTTCGTAAGCATCGTTTTTGCCACGTCAATTGCCTTAGCTTTTTCGCCTTCAATCTTGCCTTCTGCCTTACCCTTTTCAAGGCCTTGCTTTTCACCATCCAGAAAAGCGGTATCCAAAGTGGCTTTTGCTTCACTGTATTCAGCGATACTTTTTAGGTACGCATCATATTGCTCACTGGTGAATTTTGCGACTTCAGCGACTTCAAAGCCATGTTGAAAAATAGGCTCATTGAGAATACTCGGAATGTGCTCGAAATCCTCCAAATGTTTCAGGAAATACGCCCACTTTTCAAAATGACAGGCCAACTCGTGTTCTTGTTTGTCAAACAACGGCATTTGCAAAAATTTAAAATGCAATTTGTCATAAAAAACGTCGCCGTCTTGATCTTTTAAGCACACATCACGGCGAAATTTACGTGCGTCTTCTCGTTCGTCGTATTTAAAATCCAAAATGGCAATCAAATAAACCGGCAATAATTTAAAATCCCACACGCCTTTTTTGGCTTGTTCTTTGATGGGAAACGTGGAATAAAACAGGGATCTGTCCTTGAAAAATTGCATCTTCGCTTTTTGCATTTCGACGATGAATTTTTCACCCGTTGTGCTTTCGCAAAAAATATCAAACACTGCTTTCCGTTCCTCAACGCTGTCCGACACGTTTTCAGGATTTTTAAAGCTCAGCTCTTTGATTTGGTGATTGTCTGGCAGGAGTTGATTAAGAAAATCAATCAACAAATCTTTGCAGGCTTCTTCGCCAAACAGTTTTTTAAAGCCAAAATCCGTGTAAGGATTAACGTATTTACTCACAGTCATGGTTGTTCATTCGGTTAGTTTGGGTCTTGCCAAATCATATCACAAACAAAAAAACCGCCCCTAGTTTACCAAGGGCGGTTGGGTTAAGCACATATCAAGGTATCGTGAGGCGGTAGGGTGGGCAGAACAGCGTTGCTTACTCTACCAGGCTCTGCGTAATAAAAAATAATGTAAGTTGGCGTAGGGCGGTTTCACGCCAGCAAACCGCCACAAGGTACTAACCATCAGACATACCCCCCCCTGCCAAGAATAATTTTGGGCAGGGGTCAGATCAAGGCTTATTGCGGTGGATTGCTAGCGCGAACCCACCTTACAACGAATCCGGCTTACGGGTTACGCTGGCTAGCCATGCCCGAATGAGGACAACCGCAGTATTGCCACCATTAAGCCACCGACAGTTAGTAATGCCCCAAAGCTCCAGCGCATTAACAGCTTGATTTCATGATGAATTCCCATGATTTCTTGGTGTTGTTGATCGAAGCGCTTATCGACTTGCTCAAAACGCTTATCAACTTGCTCAAAACGCTTGTCGACTTGCTCAAAACGCTTATCGACTTGCTCAAAACGCTTATCGACTTGCTCAAAACGCTTGTCGACTTGCTCAAAGCGTTTATTCATCTCTAGCTGCATTTGCTCAAAACGCTTATCCATTTGCTTAAAGCCTTCAGTCATCAATTCACGTTGATGACGGAGTTCTTCTTCGACACGGATAGTGCGTTCGCGCAAATCTAATTCATAACGC
>CAJAVP010000042.1 GCA_903945375.1 uncultured Methylococcaceae bacterium
AAATCGAACAACGGGTACACCGCTGCGGGTTCCACCCCGTCAAGCAAGCTACGGATGTGGTTATCCGTTGGGATTTTAAACACACCGAACAGCGTTTGTGCATTATTCTTCCCTTGCGTCTCTTGCATCGTCCGCTGAAAATCCAAAAAAGACGGGCTTTGCATGAAAAAAACTGAAAATGCACTCAAGCCGGCGTCCGTCATAGTATAGCCCGTATTTTTTCCTGTTCGCCGATCGGTGAAGGTTTCAAAAGTTAGGCGCAATAGCTTGATTACGTCACTAAAGGTCAACGCGTTTAATCCAAAGGGTGTGCTCATAAATTAGGTTTCAATGGGGATTCGGTAGGCTATTTTAGGCGCTGGATGCCATAATGAGAATTGCTGAGTCAAAAATGCAGTAACTTTTTAGCCGTTAAAAATGTTACTGTAATAGTTACTGCATCAATAGTCGAATGTTACTGCATTTCGATGGATTTCGTTGGACAATAAAAAACCCGCTAAGCCTTATGACTTGCGGGTTTGTGTATCTCTTTGCACGTCTTCAAACACCTATTTGGTACCGATGGCCGGATTTGAACCGGCATGACTTGCGTCACCACCCCCTCAAGATGGCGTGTCTACCAATTTCACCACATCGGCTTAAATCTTTTTTTCTATTTTATTTTTTCGTGTTAGTCGTTGGCACAGCAGGCGTTTCTGTCGCTTTACTGTCCAAAGCAGGGACAGCCGACACGGCACTTGTTTTATCTTCACTTGTGGAAGTGGATTCAGGCACGACAGGAATATCAACCATTGGTTTGTCTAATTCAACAGCTGATGTTTCAGCTGCATTTTGTGCCGCTGGAGTACTCATTAAATCGTACGCAGGCCCTTGTTTACTGTTTAAAATAGCCAATCCAAGACTGGTTATAAAAAAACAAGCGGCCATAGTCGCGGTTGTTTTAGATAAAAATGAAGCTGCACCTTGTGCGCCAAATACTGAGCCAGATGCTCCAGCGCCAAATGTGGCACCTGCATCTGCACCTTTGCCTTGCTGAATCATGATCAGACCAATAATGCCTAATCCTAGCAAAACATGAATAACGATGATTACTTGATACATGAAAGTTTATTGTTTAATCGATTGATAAATCTTTAAGAAAGAGTCTGCATCCAGTGATGCACCGCCAATAAGTCCGCCATCAATATCTGGCATAGCAAACAACCCCTTTGCATTGTCTGGCTTTGCGCTACCACCGTATAAAATTTGAATTTTATCTGCAATGGTTTGATCTTTGCCTGCTATATAAGCGCGAATATGTTGATGAACCTCTTGCGCCTGCTCGTCACTAGCTGTTTTGCCTGTTCCAATCGCCCAAACGGGTTCATAAGCAATAACAGCGGCATTGAAAGCGTTGATACCGGCTAATTCAATTACGGCATCGAGTTGCTCTTCAACGACACTAAAGGTTTGTTCCTGCTCACGTTGATCTAAGGTTTCTCCAATACATAAGATTGGGATGATGTTTTGGGTTTGTGCTTGGCAAAAACGTTCAGCAACGGAAAGGTTTGTGTCACCATAGTAAGTGCGTCTTTCAGAGTGTCCGACTAATGCGTAGCGACAGCCAAATTCGTTTAGCATACTGGCCGAAACTTCACCGGTATATGCACCCGAAGCCTTGTCGGCAACATTTTGTGCACCTAATGCCAATGGACTGTTTTTAATGATTTCACCAATTTCAGCAAGAAAAACATAAGGGACACAAACAGCACAATCCCCAATATCTGAACCTAACCCGGCAATGATACCTTTGGCAAGCAATTCGGTACTTGCTCTTGTACCATTCATTTTCCAATTACCAACAACAAGTGACCGACGCATCATGACTCCCGATAAGAATAAAGCGGCCTATGATAAAGGCTTATAGATTTAAGATCAAGCACCTATTGAGTTTCTCACTGCATTAGCTAAATCATCAGCACAACGTTGCACCACATCATCTTGTTCACCTTCTACCATTACGCGGATTAATGGCTCTGTTCCGGATGCCCTAAGCAGTACCCGCCCACGCTCGCCCAACTGTTGTTCCGCTGAAGTAATTGCTAACTGGATATCGTCGTGCTTATCGAGATTGATTTTCTGAGAGATTTTAATGTTAATGAGAACTTGTGGGTATTTCCGCATCCCGGATTTAAGCTCATGAAGCGATTTACCAGTGAATTGCATTTCTGCCAATACTTGCAGAGCGGCAATAATTCCATCTCCTGTTGTTGTTCTATCCAAACAGATGATATGACCAGAATTCTCACCTCCCAGAATACCCTTGCTTTGTTCTAGTTTCTCCATAACATAACGATCACCCACCTTAGCTCTAAGTAAGTCAATACCTAATCGTTTTAGACCATGTTCCATACCTAAATTAGTCATTAACGTACCAACCACTGGCCCAGTCATTTGACCTGAGGCTAATCTGGATTGGGCAATAATGAAAATAAGCTCGTCGCCATCTACAACTTCTCCTTTATGATCGACCATAATGAGACGATCTCCATCGCCGTCCAAAGCAATACCTAAATCCGCTTTATGGCTTAATACTTGGCTTACTAATAATTCAGGTTTTGTTGCGCCACATCCGTCATTGATATTGAGTCCATTAGGCTCTACGCCAATACTGATCACCTCGGCACCAATTTCGCTAAATACATGCGGCGCGATGTGATAAGTCGCGCCATGAGCACAATCGACAACGATTTTCATGTTGGCAAAATCTAATCGGGTAGGCACTGTTGCTTTACAAAACTCAATATATCGACCAGGAGCATCTATCAAGCGTTTAGCCTTGCCTAATTTTGCTGACGATACAGTCGTCATCGGTGAATCAAGGTAATATTCAATTTGCTGCTCAATGGCATCGGGTAATTTGGTTCCTTGAACAGAAAAAAATTTGATGCCATTGTCATAATAAGGGTTGTGCGATGCGCTTATGACGATGCCAGCTTGTGCTCTAAAGGTGCGAGTCAGATAGGCAATACCCGGCGTTGGCATAGGTCCCAATAAGCGTGTATCAACCCCCGCCGCTGTTAAACCGGCCTCAATTGCCGATTCAAACATATAACCAGAAATGCGTGTATCTTTACCTACTAATACAAAATCATGACCCTCATTGGCAAACACCTGTCCAGCTGCCCAGCCCAATTTTAAGAGAAAATCTGCGGTGATAGGTGCATCACCGACTTTGCCGCGTATTCCGTCAGTACCAAAATATTTTTTATTAGTCATATTAAAAGTCCATTCTTAAAATATTGAACGCTTAGTCAAAAAAAAAGAGAGGCCAAAGCCTCTCTTTCTAATGTTATCGATATTTAGTTTTGCTCAGCGGCACCACCGAAAGATTTTCCGATAATTTTCTCTTCTTTATCAATGAAGTCATCCGTAGAGATACCATCTTTAGGTGGAATATCATTCCAGCCTTTAGGATCTCGAACCGGCTTGCGCTCCATTAAATCATCAATTTGATCTTTATCAATAGTTTCATATTTCATTAACGCCGACGCCATTGAATGAAGAATATCGATATTTTCTTTGATGATTCTCTCGGCACGCTCGTAGTTGCGATCAATGAAAGAGCGAATTTCTTCATCAATGGTATGAGATGTCTCTTCGGCAACGGTTTTGTGTTGCGTTACTGAGCGCCCTAGAAACACTTCACCTTCTTCTTCACTATAAGACAATGGCCCTAAACGTTGTGATAATCCCCATTTTGTCACCATATTTCTAGCCAGTTCGGTGGCACGCTCAATATCATTCGAGGCCCCTGTACTCACTTGCTCCCAGCCGAAAATAGTTTCTTCGGCAATACGACCACCATATAGGCTTGAAATCATACTATCCAGTTTTTGTTTACTGGCGCTGTATTGATCTTTTTCAGGTAAAAACATCGTCACCCCTAAAGCTCGACCGCGTGGCATGATGCTAACTTTATAGACGGGATCATGTTCAGGGGTTAATCGTCCGACAATCGCGTGTCCAGCTTCGTGGTAGGCGGTCATACGTTTTTCTTTTTCCCCCATGACCATCGTATGCCTTTCAGCACCCATGATGATTTTATCTTTAGCTTTTTCCAAATTCAGCATAGTAACAACACGTTGATTCATTCTAGCTGCCAATAATGCGGCTTCATTAATCAAATTAGCTAAATCTGCACCGGAAAATCCTGGTGTACCTTGGGCAATGTATTTAATTTCTACATCATCAGCAGAAGGGACTTTTTTCATGTGAACACTCAAAATCTGTTCACGTCCACGTACATCCGGTAAGCCTACGGTAACTTGTCGATCAAAACGCCCAGGGCGTAATAGGGCTTTATCAAGAACATCGGGACGATTTGTTGCCGCAATAACAATAATCCCCTCGTTACCTTCAAAGCCATCCATTTCCACGAGTAACTGGTTTAAGGTTTGCTCGCGTTCATCATTACCTCCACCTAAACCGGCACCACGCTGACGACCTACGGCATCAATTTCATCAATAAAGATAATACACGGCGCATGTTTTTTGGCTTGCTCAAACATATCCCGAACACGGGATGCCCCTACGCCCACAAACATTTCAACAAAATCTGAGCCGGAAATAGTAAAAAACGGCACTTTGGCTTCACCCGCAATAGCTCTAGCTAATAAGGTTTTACCCGTCCCAGGAGGACCAATCATCAATGCGCCTCTAGGAATTTTGCCACCCAGTCGCTGATATTTTGCCGGGTCTTTTAGAAAATCAACCATTTCTTCGACTTCTTCTTTGGCTTCATCACAACCTGCGACATCAGCAAAGGTTATCTTGATTTGATCCTCTTCGAGCATTCTGGCCTTGCTTTTACCAAAGTTCATTGCGCCACGACCACCGGCACCTCCACCTTGCATTTGTCGCATAAAGAACACCCAGACACCAATTAGTAGCAACATGGGGCCAAACGAGACTAACAGCTGCATAATCATTGATGGTTGCTCGGGAGGAATCGCTTTGATTTCTACACCATTAGCCAATAAATCATCGACCAAATGCGGATCAGAAGGCGCATAGGTTTTGAAAACTTGACCACCTAACATTTTGCCTTTGACAATATGCTCATCAATGATGACTTGTTGTACCTGACCCGCTTTAACGGCATCAATGAATTGCGAATACGAAAACGCTGAATCCGTTCTCTCGCCTTGGGGGCCAAAGTTATTGAAAAGGGACATGAGAACCACTGCAATAACAACCCACAAAATTATATTTTTTATCATATCGCTCAAATTACACACCCTAGGCTTGAACCGCTTAAATTAAAACGGCTGAATTATATCAGGAGTTGATTTTCCTGAAGTTGTTATTTGTTTCAAAACCGCTGAATTTCAGCGATTTATGGGCTACAAAACTTATTTAAAGCCTTTTGCCAAAATATATACCTCGTTGCTGCGAGGTCTGGACGCTTTTGGCTTTCTGATCAGCACTTTTGCAAAGACCTGCTGAACCTCTTTGTGGTAGTCTTCAAACCCCACACCATGAAATAATTTAACTAAAAAGCTGCCATTTTTGTCCAATACGGTTTTTGCAGTATCTAAAGCCAGTTCAGCCAAATAAATAGCCCTCGGCTGGTCAATACCTTTATTGCCACTCATATTAGGTGCCATATCAGACATTACCAAATTGATGGGTGCATTATCCAAATACGCATAAAGCTGCTGCAAAACAGCCTCGTCGCAAAAATCACCTTGAATGAAATGCACCCCTTCTAAAGATTCCATCGGCAAAATATCCAGTGCAATGAGTTTGTCATTTTTACCTAGTAATTGCCTAGCTAATTGTGACCACCCCCCAGGAGCAGCACCCAAGTCAATAATATTCATACCTGGCTTAATCAGCTGATCTTTCTCTTGTATTTCACTCAGTTTAAAGACAGCGCGTGAACGATAGCCCTTTGCCTGAGCCAATCGGACATATTCATCATCAAAATGTTCTTGCATCCAGCGATTGCTGCTTTTACTTCGAGCCATAATCTGTTGTATAGTAAGCGGTAATTTTTATTTTAGGAATAACAAGTGAATGCAGTAGATAGAAAAAAACTTCGAGCGGATGCTCATGCGTTGAATCCAGTGGTTATTATTGGTCAAGCCGGCTTAACCGATGCAGTTTTAGCAGAAATTGAATTGGCACTTGATTATCATGAGTTGATCAAGATAAAGGTGCGGGCAGAACGCGAAGATCGCCAACCCATTACTACAGCGATTTGTCAGCGTACCGGCGCAGAACTCATCCAAACAATTGGTCAAGTGGTTGTTATTTATCGTTTAAATCCAGCTAAATAAACAGACCGAAAGCGGGATGTGCAGGTAGCGCACATCCCTTCACTCGATCAATCAAACATATTCAATTGAAATAATTTCGTATTCAACATTGCCAGCCGGTGCCTTTACGGTAACAATATCTTCAACTTCTTTGCCAATCAAGGCGCGGGCAATGGGCGAGCCAATCGAAATACGCCCTTCTTTGATATTGGCTTCATCTTCACCAACAATCTGATAAATAACCCGTTTTTCAGTATCCAAGTCTTCTATTTCGACAGTCGCTCCAAACACAACTTTGCCATTCGCATCCAACTTGGTGACATCAATAATTTGGGCATTAGATAATTTACCTTCAATTTCAGCTATGCGTCCTTCCGCAAAACTTTGCTGCTCACGCGCGGCGTGATATTCCGCATTTTCTTTCAAATCACCATGCTCACGCGCGGTAGCAATTGATGCAATAATGCGAGGACGCACAACCGACTTTAATTCTTCCAATTCAGAACGCAATTTTTCAGCGCCCTTTACAGTAAGAGGGAATTTACTCATTTTACATCTCCTAAGATTTTTACTTTCCTAACAACTTAAATTCTTATGTAAGTCTTGCAAGCAGGCAACATCACCCGCATCAAGCTCTCCTAAGGCATAACAGGCCGCTTTTGCGCCAGCCATCGTGGTGTAATAGGTTACACGATGTTGTAACGCTTCTCTACGCATAGTAAATGAATCAGAGATCGCTTTTTTACCTTCGGTCGTATTGATGATCAACTGAATTTGACCATTTTTAATCATATCGACGGTATTCGGGCGACCTTCGTTGACTTTAAATACGTGTTCACAAGGAATACCTGCGGCCTGTAAATAGCGGGCCGTGCCACCCGTCGCTACAATTTCGTACTTTTTATCAACCAACATTCGCGCAATATCAGGGGCTTTAGCCTTATCAACATCACGGATACTAATTAACACTTTACCACTTTGGTTCAAATTAATACCGGCGGCACGTTGTGATTTTGCAAACGCCTCGCCAAACGTTTTGCCAACGCCCATGACTTCACCGGTTGATTTCATTTCCGGCCCTAATAATGGATCAACCCCTGGAAATTTTACAAACGGGAACACCGCTTCTTTAACCGAGTAATAATTTGGGATACGTTCTTCCGTAATACCTTGTTCTGTTAGAGATTTTCCCACCATAACCCGAGCCGCAATTTTTGCCAGTGGATAACCAGTTGCTTTTGAAACAAACGGTGCCGTTCTGGATGCACGGGGATTGACTTCCAAAACATAAATATCTTCACCTTGAATAGCAAACTGAGTATTCATCAAGCCTCTGACACCTAGCGCTTCCGCCATTTTAGCAACTTGCTCGCGCAATTTATCTTGTAAATGCGGTGCTAACTCATAAGGCGGCAAGGAACACGCTGAATCACCCGAGTGCACACCTGCTTGCTCGATATGTTCCATCAGGCCGCCGATTAACACCCGCTCGCCGTCATAAATAGCATCGACATCCATTTCTACGGCATCATCTAAAAAGCGGTCTAATAATACAGGCGAGTCATTAGAGACACTGACCGCCTCTTTCATGTAGCGTTGTAAACCTTCTTCATTAAAAACAATTTCCATTGCTCGTCCACCCAAAACATAAGAAGGACGCACAACCAGCGGATAACCCAACGCATTAGCGGCTGTCAAAGCTTGCTCAACAGAACGTGCGGTTGCGTTAGGCGGTTGTTTTAAATTTAGCTGCTCCAGTAGTTTTTGGAAACGCTCCCGGTCTTCAGCCAAATCAATTGAATCAGGTGATGTGCCGATAATCGGTACGCCTGCCGCTTCCAAGGCTCGTGCCAGTTTCAGTGGCGTTTGTCCGCCATATTGGACAATCACCCCTTTAGGCTTTTCTATATGCACAATTTCTAACACATCTTCCAGTGTTAATGACTCAAAATACAAACGATCAGAGGTATCAAAATCTGTCGATACCGTTTCGGGATTGCAATTAATCATGATGGTCTCATAACCATCTTCGCGTAATGCTAACGCCGCGTGGACACAGCAATAATCAAATTCAATTCCTTGACCAATCCGATTAGGGCCGCCACCGAGAATAATAATTTTCTCTTTATCAGAAACTCGCGCCTCGCATTCTTCTTCATATGTCGAATACAAATACGCCGTATCCGAGGCAAATTCAGCAGCACAAGAATCGATACGCTTATAAACCGGACGAATATTGTGTTGGTGACGACATTGGCGCACCTCTGATTCAGACGTGTCCAGCAATTTAGCAAGACGTAAGTCAGAAAATCCTTTGCGTTTTAAAGCATACAATTCATTCGCAGATACGTCTGATAAGGCTTTATTCGCCAAAGATTTCTCGGTCAACACCAAATCTTCGATTTGTGCTAAAAACCACGGGTCAATTTTACAAATCTCATGAATCTCGAGACTACTCATGCCGCTACGAAATGCATCGGCAACATAGCGCAAACGATCAGGCCCGGGATGGCGCATTTCCCGTTTAGTTTTTTCTTGAAAATCATCCGCTTGAATATCGATAATCTCATCAAGTCCATTGATGCCGATTTCCAAGCCACGCAAGGCTTTTTGCAAAGACTCTTGGAACGTGCGACCAATCGCCATGATTTCGCCAACTGACTTCATTTGGGTTGTTAAACGGTCGTCGGCTTGTGGGAATTTTTCAAAGGTAAAACGTGGCACTTTAGTGACGACATAATCAATGCTAGGCTCAAACGAAGCTGGCGTTGCCCCACCAGTGATTTCATTCTGTAATTCATCAAGCGTAAAGCCAACCGCCAATTTTGCCGCCACTTTGGCAATCGGAAAACCTGTCGCTTTGGATGCTAATGCTGAAGAGCGTGACACACGCGGATTCATTTCAATAACAATCAGGCGACCATCAACCGGATTAATCGCAACCTGAACATTGGATCCTCCGGTGTCGACACCAATCTCGCGTAATACCGCTAAAGAAACATTACGCAGAATTTGATACTCCTTGTCAGTGAGCGTTTGCGCGGGTGCGACGGTAATCGAATCACCCGTATGTACTCCCATAGGATCAAAATTCTCGATCGAACAAACGATGATGCAGTTATCTTTTGAATCACGCACCACTTCCATTTCGTATTCTTTCCAACCCAATACCGATTCTTCAATCAGTAACTCATTGGTTGGTGACAAATCTAAGCCTCGTTCACAAATCTCGATAAACTCTTCTTTGTTGTACGCAATACCGCCACCGCTACCACCCATCGTAAAAGAAGGGCGAATCACTGTGGGATAACCGACTTCTTTTTGTGCCGCCATCGCTTCTTCCAAAGAATGTGCGGTTTTGGATTTAGCCACCTCGTAGCCAATACGCGCCATAGCATCATTGAACAATTGACGATCTTCAGCTTTGTTAATGGCTTCTTTGGTCGCACCAATCATTTCAACGTTATATTTTTCCAATACACCATGTTTGTCCAATGCCAAGGCACAATTCAACGCTGTTTGTCCGCCCATCGTTGGCAAAATAGCATCTGGACGTTCCTTGGCAATGATTTTTTCCACAGTTTGCCAATCAATCGGCTCGATATAAACCGCATCCGCCATGTCGGGATCGGTCATAATCGTTGCTGGATTGGAATTGACCAAAATCACGCGAAAGCCTTCTTCGCGCAAAGCTTTACACGCTTGAGTGCCAGAGTAATCAAATTCACAGGCTTGACCAATAACAATAGGGCCTGCACCAAGTAAAAGGATGGATTTTATGTCGGTTCTTTTGGGCATATTGAAGAAGTTCTTTAAGGTTAATTTAATTGGGCGTAAATATTAGAGTTTAAGGCATTTCTAGGCAATGCGGAATAATAATGCCAACCAGCAAATAACCATCAAATCGGGATGGCGTTTATCAAATAGAGGGTAAATGCTGATGAAAACTTTGATAAGGATACCTTAAAATTCGATTAATAGTTGCTAAAAACATATCAATACCTGGTCAAGCCAATTGCAAGCATTGCATATGCCAATCCTTAAATCAGAATTGCCCTAAACTTTAAATAAGGAAAAATTTCAACTATAATCCTCACCAGTAGCCAAAAAGACTGAAGATCTGTCTATCACTAATGTTTTTCGCTTTGGCTGTTTTTCATCATGGCTTAACAACTTAGGCCGCCCCTTATGATTTTCATTCAAACGACTTTTGTTTTATACAACAGGTGGATAAGACATCACCCCCCTGTCTATGCTTTTAATTTTTTTAATTCTTAGGACATTGTTATGCAAATAAAAAATTTATTCATGATGAGCGCATTGACTGGCTTGTCTCTCGTCGCTGTTGCTCAAGCGGAAACGCCTCAAGATAATCGCTGGTATGTTGCGCCGTTTGGAACATTCATCAATACGGGTGGCGATCGCGGCGCTCAGGACGGTTGGGGCGGCGGATTGGGTATTGGCAAAATGATTGACCAACATTTTAATCTTGAACTCAAAGGCTTTTATCAAGGCTTTGAAAAAAGCCCAGCTGCATCAAATAGCGATTGGCAATTAGCGGGAGCGACCGCCGATGTCCAATATTTTTTCTCTCGTAATACCTTAGCGCCTTATACCGTTATTGGTATCGGTGGCATGAATACAGCGCTTGCCGGAACTGCCGAAGCGGCTTCTTTTATTGGTGAGGCGGGTGCTGGATTTACTTACGAATTACACGATAATTTCTTGGTGCGTAGCGATATTCGTTACCGTTATAACAATAATTTTGACACGACATTTGGACGTAATACTGACGAAT
This sequence comes from uncultured Methylococcaceae bacterium, assembly GCA_903945375.1. Taxonomy (GTDB): domain Bacteria; phylum Pseudomonadota; class Gammaproteobacteria; order Methylococcales; family Methylomonadaceae; genus Methylovulum. Next base: position 11,101 of record CAJAVP010000042.1, read on the forward strand.
TTCATGACATGACGGTTAATGTAGGCTTTGTTGTGCCGTTAGGTGCTAAACCAGCAGCGGCTAAATTTGAAATGCCAACGCCAACCCCTATGCCAAAACCGATCGAGCCTGCGGCTCCCGATTGCTCAATGCTGGATTCGGATACCGATGGCGTTAATAACTGCGAAGACCGCTGCCCATCAACGCTAAGAGGTAGTAAGGTAGACAGTCAAGGCTGTCCATTAAGCCTTGAACTAAAAGGCGTTAATTTCAAATATGATTCAGCACAACTGACACCGAATGCTATGGCTATTTTGGACAGTGTTGCGAGCAACCTAATTAGTTATCCACAAAAAGATGATATTGAAGTGCGAGGTCATACGAGTAGTGAAGGTACAAATGCTCATAATATGAAATTATCACAAAAACGCTCTCAGTCCGTTGTTGATTATTTAATCAAACGAGGCGTTAAAAACCGCTTAACCGCACATGGTTTTGGAGAAGATCAACCCATTGCCAACAATACAACGGAAGAAGGTAAATCCTTGAACCGTCGTGTTGAACTGATTTGGTTGGGAAACTAAGTTTTATTGTTCATTGTGTTAAAAAAAAACCCGCTTTAATAGCGGGTTTTTTCGCTGTAGCCTGTTAAAAGATTATTACGTAGTACATTAGGATTTAGAAGGTGGGTTGTTTTTTATCGATTTGCCTGCATTATCTTGTTGCGTTTTAGCTGCAACTATTGCCGCGCTAATGGCACAAAAAATAAATTACCCTTGATTAAGGCAAATAGGTAGTTTATTTTTTGTGCGTTACCTAAGCACCGAATGGTATAGATTGCTAGCGTGTTCGTGTTGTAGAATTGCCACTCAGCGAGCCTCTTGACGAGGCTTGTTTTTTATTTACCAGGAAGTCCATTATGCGTTTACCTGCTTCAGAACTTGCTAAGGCTATCCATCATTGCCGACATGCATTTCAATCAGCGGCTATTTTTAGCCTATTTATCAATTTATTGATGCTGTTTCCATCCATTTACATGATGCAGGTCTATGACCGCGTCTTAGGTAGTAATAGCACCTCAACATTGCTGATGTTGACCTTATTAGCCGTTGTGTTGTTTGCCATGATGGGCGCATTAGAATGGATAAGGTCACAGATTTTAATCAGGGTGAGTGCACGCTTTGATTTATTACTTAATGAGCGACTTTATCGGGTGTTGTTTCGCCAATCTTTGTTGAGTGGCGGAAAATCCAGCGCTCAACCCTTAAGTGACTTATTAGTGTTGCGGCAATTTCTGACAGGTAACGGCTTATTCGCTTTTTTTGATGCACCTTGGCTACCGGTTTACGTGGGACTGTTATTTTTATTTCACTATTCCTTTGGTGTGATCGTCATTATCTCTGCTATATTGCTGATTTTGTTAGCTATATGGAATGAAAAAGCAACGCATGATGATTTGGATCAAGCGAACAAAGTTTCTGTTGAAAGCACCAACATAACTGCCCGTAACTTACGCAACGCTGAAGTGGTTCATGCCTTGGGTATGTTGCCGGATTTGATGTCACGCTGGAAAGAAAAACAACATAAACTCATTATGTTACAAGCAAGAGCCAGCGAAAAAGCGGGCTTAATTGCCGCCTTATCAAAAACCTACCGATTGACGATTCAATCCCTAATTTTAGGTTTAGGTGCATGGTTAGCCATCGACAAACAAATCAGCCCCGGTCTGATGATTGGTGGCTCTATCCTAATGGGTCGCGCACTGGCCCCTATTGACTTGATGATCGGAAGTTGGAAACAATTTCTAAGCGCACGTACGGCTTATGAACGCTTGAACACCTTGTTAGCGCAATTTCCAGCTGAGCTTGATCATATGCCACTTCCTGCCCCTAAAGGTTCTTTACGTGTTGAACAAGCCGTCGTTGCTCCACCCGGTTCTAAAACGGCAGTTCTTAAAGGACTTAGTTTTGGGATTGAAGCCGGTACGTTTGTCGCTTTAATTGGTGCCAGTGCGTCGGGTAAATCAACATTAGCGCGTGCATTGTTGGGCATTTGGCCAGCGGCAGGTGGTGCTATTCGTCTCGATGGTGCCGATGTTGTACAGTTGGATCGTGGCTTGGTCGGCAGTTATATCGGTTATTTACCGCAGGATGTCGAATTATTTGATGGCTCGATTGCTGACAATATTGCTCGATTTGGTGAGTTAGATGCCAATAAAGTCGTTGCTGCCGCTCAAGCCGCCGGCGTACACGACATGATTTTACATTTACCACAAGGCTATGACACAGAAATAGGCAGTACCGGCGGAGCATTGTCCGCAGGTCAACGTCAGCGAGTTGGTTTAGCTCGCGCCCTGTATGGCGATCCCGTCTTAGTCGTGCTCGATGAGCCTAATTCCAACCTCGATGATCAAGGTGAACAAGCTCTCGCAGTTTCTCTTGCAGGCCTTAAACAACGCGGCTGCACCATTATTGTTATTACGCATAGAGTCGGTATTCTCGGCTTGGTTGACAGAATTATGGTATTAAACGAAGGTTTATTGGTATTAGATGGTCCTCGTGATGAGGTCTTGGCAAAACTGAACCAACGTCCAATGCCCGCACCCGTGCAAGGAGCCTAGTCATGAGTTTATTTAAATCAAGCAATAATACAGAAATTGATATCAACCAATTTGCCGATGACGCGCCGATTAGAAGACTAGGCTATATTATGGTCATCGTCATGTTTGGCTGTTTCGGCATTTGGTCGGCCTTTGCACCGCTAGGCAGTGCAGCCTTAGCACCGGGCAGTGTTGCCGTAGAGGGCTATCGCAAAACCGTACAACATCTGGAAGGTGGCATTGTAAAAGCCATTCATGTGCGTGATGGCGATAACGTCACCAAAGGTCAGGTGTTAATGGAATTAGAAGACACCTCGTCACGGGCACAACTGGAAACCTTACGCGGTCAGTTATTTTCGGCATTAGCCAGAGAAGCCAGGCTGATTGCTGAACGAGACAATAAAACAAAAATCAGCTATCCCGCCTTACTCATTGAAGAGCATCGCGATCCTCGCGCATTGGAAAGCATACGTGTTCAAGATCAATCCTTCATTATTCGCAAGCATTCCCGCGATGGTGAGATTGGCATTTTAAGAGAACAACGCCGACAGTTGCAGGCAAAAATTGAGGGCATTAAAGCACAAAAAGCCAGCCGTAATAGTTTAGCTGGTTCATACAACAAAGATTTAAACGACTTTCGTGCCATGCTCAAAGAAGGTTATGTTGAAAAACAAACCGTTACCGAACTAGAGCGTCGTTTGGCACAAGCGCAAGGCGATGAAGGGGATTTCTCCGCCAATATTGCTACGGCACAAACACAAATCAGTGAAATTGAGTTAAAAGTCTTACAAATTGACAAAGAATTTCAACGCGAAGTCATTGATGAATTAAGCAAAGTCCAAGCGGAATTATCTGAGTTACGCGAAAAAACTCAATGGCTTACCGACACCGTAACGCGCACTATCATCAAAGCCCCAGAAGCCGGCATGGTGTTAGGTTTGGGCGTACATACCATTGGCGCCGTTATTCCGCCTGGGGGACATATTCTGGATCTAGTGCCTCAGCAAGAAAAACTCATTATTGAAGCGCAAGTCTCACCAATGGATATTGATCGGGTACACATTGGTCAAACTACGGGCATTCGTTTTAGTGCCTTCAAAAGCGCCCAAACACCCAAAGTTGAAGGTTTATTGATTGCCTTATCCGCCGACCGCCTCTCCGATGAAAAAAATCAGGTCAGTTATTACTTAGCACGAGTTGAAGTGGATAAAAAAGGCTTAGAAGATTTAAAAGAACGTGGCTTAATTTTATTACCGGGTATGCCAGCGGAAGTCTTGATTAACACCGGTGATCGCACTTTCTTTGAATATTTGATGCAGCCCATCAGCAATATATTCGCTCGCTCTCTGATTGAGGATTGATATGATGCGTCACTCATTTTTTATAATCATCAGTTTAGCGTATAGCCTCACGGCTCACGCAGGTAATGATGACCTTATGTCACTGTATGAACGGGCAGTACAAGCCTCGCCAGAACTCAATGGCAGTGAATATGCGTTAGAAATTGCTAAAGCACGAGAAGCGCAAAGTGTTAGTAAATTAATGCCGCAAATCACCGCAACAGGCAATTATTCGCTCAATCAATTTAGCAGTACTCGTAACACGCTGACCACCAAAACCCCTTATACGGCGGATTATCCCGGGGTTCGTGCCAGCGTTAACCTACAACAACCTTTGTTTGATTTGCAAAGCTATTTATTAATGAGAAGCCAGCAATCCTTAACCTCTCAAGGTGAAGAAGAGCTGCTGGCTGCCCATCAAAAACTCATTGCCGATTTAGTTGAGCGTTACATGGATGCCCTAGAAGCACGTGATAAAAGCCAAATTATCACCGACGAACTAAGCTCTACTGAAAAACAGCTGGAGCGTGTTAAAGCCATGCACGCGCGTCAATTAGCCATGGTTACCGATTTGTATGAATTACAAGCACGTACTGAAACCTTACGTGCCAGCTTAATTGACAGTGATAATGATGCACGCATTGCCTTGGAAAAGTTACGTGAATTAACAGGTGATGCCATCAGCGGCATTCAAACTGCACGACTGGATGCCGTACAACCCGCTCCCGAAGGCACAATTGACAGCTGGGTTCAACAAGCAGGACGTATTAACCCACAATTACAAGCCCTTAAACATGCCGTTGAAGCCGCTCGTATCAGCATAAATGCTTACCAAGCCGGATACTTACCGACCATCCAATTGCAATTAAGTGAAGTATATAGCGACACGTCCTATAACAACCAACAATCGCCCCCTTTTGAAATTGGCACAGCAGCCGTACAAGCCACTGTTCCTATTTATGAAGGCGGAATCACCACCGCAAGAATCAAAGAAGCTGAGGCGCGTAAAAAATATACCGAAACCCAATTAGAACAAAAACTCCGTGAATTGGAAAAACTCACTCGCGCCGCTTATTTGGATATGACAACGTCCCCAGCTCGCAATCAAGCCGCTGATCGCCAACTCGTCGCCAGCGAAAAATCCAGAGATGCTAAGAAAAAAGGTTACGAATTAGGCGTAGTCACCATTGTTGATGTGCTGAATGCGGAAAAAGAGCTTTCCGAGGCGCGTAAATTACAGCGTCAGGCGCGTTACCGTTATATTAGAGCGCGTAGTTCTTTGTATTACGAAACCGGACAGTTAATAGGCGTCGAGCTGGCGCAAATGAATACCCTGTTTGTCGAGCCGGTCAGTGCGGGCAAAAAATAGGTTAAGCGATCGAACTTATCCACTCAGCGAATAAACCTAAGTCAGTCTTGTTGAACACCATGCGCCTGACTTAGTGATTGCATCAACCCGCCGGACTCAACGCAATGGATACCATCAGCATACGTGGTGCTAGAACGCACAATTTAAAAAACATTGATCTCGATTTACCGCGAGATAAGTTGATTGTTATCACCGGCTTGTCGGGATCAGGCAAATCCTCACTGGCATTTGACACCATTTACGCCGAAGGTCAGCGACGTTATGTCGAATCCCTGTCGGCTTATGCCAGACAGTTTTTATCCATGATGGAAAAACCCGATGTCGATCATATTGAAGGCTTATCACCGGCTATTTCCATCGAACAAAAATCGACCTCACACAATCCCCGCTCCACGGTCGGCACGATTACCGAAATATACGACTACCTACGTTTACTCTACGCCCGAGTAGGCGCACCACGTTGTCCCACGCATCACGTATCCCTTGAAGCCCAAACCATCAGTCAAATGGTTGACCAAGTGCTGACCCAAACAGAAGGTCAACGCTGGATGCTAATCGCCCCCGTGATTAGCCAACGTAAAGGCGAATATTTGCAATTGCTCGATGATTTACGCAGCCAAGGTTTTATCCGCGCCCGCATTGATGGCGTGGTTTACGATCTTGATGATGCGCCAACGCTGGATTTAAAAAAGAAACACACCATTGAAGTCATCGTTGACCGCTTTAAAATCCGTGCTGACATTGCGCTACGCTTAGCGGAATCATTTGAAACCGCGTTGCGGATTGCCGACGGCATTGCCATTGCCGTTAGCCTTGAAGAAGACGCCACAGAATTATTATTTTCAGAACGCTATGCCTGCCCACATTGCGGTTACAGTCTTAGCGAATTAGAACCCCGCCTGTTTTCGTTCAACAATCCCAAAGGTGCGTGTAGCAGTTGTGATGGTTTAGGTGTTCGACAGCATTTTGATCCTGAATTAATTATTCATAATCCTGATGTTAGCCTAGCCAATGGTGCAATACGCGGCTGGGATAAACGCAACAGCTATTACTACCCCATCATCTGTTCATTAGCACGACATTACGATTTTGATCCTGAAGTACCGTATAGCAAACTTCCCCAACGCATACAGAACATTATTCTGTACGGTAGTGGCAAAGACATCATTGAATTTACCTATACCGGACTGCCAGGCGGCACAAAAATCAAACAGCATCCCTTTGAAGGCATCATTGCCAACATGGATCGACGCTATCATGAAACCGATTCCGCCGCTGTGCGTGAAGAACTGGCACGCTATTTAACCCAAAAAACCTGTACTGATTGCGCGGGTGGTCGATTGAATGTCGCGGCTCGCCATGTTTTTATTGATGACCAAGCCATCCATCAACTCACCTGTTTACCTATACGCAAAACCCTCGATTTTTTTTCCGCATTACAACTCAGCAACAGTCGCCAAGTTATTGCCGCTAAAATTATTAAAGAAATACAAGAGCGGCTCGAATTTTTGGTTAATGTCGGGCTCGATTATTTGACCCTAGCGCGTAGTGCAGACACGCTGTCAGGCGGCGAAGCTCAACGCATTCGTCTGGCCAGTCAAATTGGTGCGGGCTTGGTTGGCGTGATGTATGTACTGGATGAGCCGTCTATCGGACTGCATCAGCGCGATAACCAACGCCTACTTAACACCTTGTTTCGTTTACGTGATTTAGGCAATACGGTGATTGTTGTTGAACATGACGAAGATGCCATACGTGCCGCCGATCACATTGTCGATATTGGCCCAGGGGCAGGTGTGCATGGTGGACGAATTATCGCGCAAGGGACATTAGCGGATATAGTGCAACAGCAAGACTCACTCACTGGACAGTATTTATCGGGCAAAAACGGCATCGCCATTCCCGCACAAGTCACCGCATTTAATGATGAGAAAAAAATCATCGTCCGCAGTGCCCACGGAAACAACTTAAAACACGTCGATATTGCCTTCCCCGTTGGCTTATTGACCTGCGTAACGGGCGTATCCGGCTCAGGCAAATCCACCTTAGTCAACGACACACTGTATAAACATGCGGCACGTTTTCTCAATCGTGCCGCATTAATTCCCGCTCCCTGTGCAGGCATCGACGGTTTAGAGCATTTCGATAAAGTCATCGACATCGACCAAAGCCCGATTGGGCGCACACCACGCTCTAATCCCGCGACATACACCGGTTTATTTACACCGATTCGTGAGCTGTTTGCGGCAACACCAGAATCGCGCTCACGCGGTTACACGCCAGGACGTTTTAGTTTTAATGTCAAAGGTGGACGTTGTGAAGTCTGCAAAGGGGATGGTGTCATCAAAGTAGAAATGCACTTTTTGCCGGATATTTTTGTGCATTGCGAACAATGTAACGGTAAGCGATATAACCGTGAAATTCTTGATATACGCTACAAAGGCAAAACCATTGATCAAATTTTAGCCATGACCGTTGAAGATGCCGCTGAATTTTTTAAAGCCATCCCCAGTTTAGCCAAAAAATTACAAACCTTAATCGCAGTCGGTCTGAGTTATATCACCCTAGGACAAAATGCAACCACCTTATCCGGTGGCGAAGCGCAACGTGTCAAACTCGCCAAAGAACTTTCCAAGCGCGATACCGGCAAAACCTTGTACATATTAGATGAGCCGACAACCGGCTTACATTTTCACGACATCAAACAACTGCTCACCGTCTTACACGCACTACGCGATCAAGGCAACACTGTTATCGTTATCGAACATAATCTCGATGTGATTAAAACCGCTGACTGGATTATAGACATAGGCCCAGAAGGCGGCGAAGGCGGTGGCACCTTATTAGCCGCCGGAACACCTCGACAAATCGCAGACAATCCAGCGTCCTATACCGGACATTATCTAAAGCGGTTTTTTAGTTAAGCCTTAACTCTAACACGACAACTGAAACATAATCGCCTGTTTTGGGATGCTTAAGGCAGGCTTTTAGTGTAATGACAATTTTAACCCCGCAGAAATCATAAAATGACGACACACTTAACCCCACTTTTTGATTTTCAACCCACAATAATGGGTAAATAGCCATGCCAACACTGACTTGGGTTGGGAAAGACAAAGTAGTCAATCACCATTTGGACGTGCCATTTCGGGTTTTGCAACGCGAAAGTCATTTTGACGCGCCCGAAGGTTCACCCGCTAACAGTACCGATAACCGCATTATTCACGGTGATAACCTTGCCGCGTTAAAAAGTCTGTTGCCTGAATTTGAGGGCAAAATTAATTGTATTTATATCGACCCGCCGTATAACACGGGCAATGAAAGCTGGGTGTATAACGATGCGGTCAACGATCCGAAAATCAAGAAATGGTTAGGGCAGGTGGTGGGCAAAGAAGGCGAGGATTTATCACGGCATGATAAATGGTTGTGCATGATGTATCCGCGTTTGAAGTTATTGCATCGGTTGTTGGCTAGGGATGGGGCGATTTTTGTTTCGATTGATGAT
>CAJAVP010000043.1 GCA_903945375.1 uncultured Methylococcaceae bacterium
ATAACTACAAATAATCAATGAGATAATATCAATATTGAGCAATTATCCCTGTCATTATTTCAATGAAAGAAAAATCTTCGCAGCCATCAAAAAAATCAGCCCGCAAACCAACTGGCACGATCAAAATGACCCCAACAGCGAGAGGACTCACCAGTCAAGCAGGCCTTATTCCCGTTGTAAAGTTTTTAGACCGCATTGGTTTTGAACAAACAGTCAGTCAGTATGTTCCGCATCAACGGGGGATAATGCCGAGTACCTACTCACCGATGTGATTTTTATGTCGTTGGTAGGCATAGTCGGCGGAGCGATGTTCATCACCAAGCTATGCGCGGTTTGGTCGGATAGCGTGTTGCGCGAGGTTGCCGGCTGGCTCAGAAACATAAAATAGCGACGGTGAAAATCAAAACTTTTTGTTTGCTTTTTAGGACTTGCAGGATTTAGGTATAACGATAATCCGTTTTTATCTAAGGAATTAGAAGAGCAACGTTGCCATGCTCAAACTGTCATGGATGCCGCCACCTATGCCTATATTTGGGAACGGTGTTATTGGTTGTCGAGCGACGCGCAAGTGTTTAATGGTCGGTTTGAGATTAAATACTTTGTTACACCCACTCAGGTTGAGCGGTTTTTCTACGGTTCGGATTGGGGTTTCTCCAGAGATCCAACCGCCGTGGTGCGATCATATGTCCAAGACGGTTGTTTATACATCGATAGCGAGGTCGTGGGCGTAAATGTCGAGATTGATGATTTGCCACAATTATTCCGGCGCGTTAAATGTGCCGATAAATGGCTGATTAAACCTGTAAAGCGGATTCGCCGTCAGGCAATCCGCTTTACAGGTTTAGCCCTCGCACTAAAAAAGCCTTACGCTGGGTTAATGGCAATGCGTTTGTTTTTGCCAAGTTCGTCAACCATCCAGGTTATGAAGGTGATCCTTACTTGGTTGATTTTGCCCGTGATGCCCCCCGCCATTTAAACGACATCATTAACCAACTACAACGGAATTTATAACCATGATTACCTATACCGACGCTTATTTAAAAAGCCGCGTGACCATAGACCATGAGCTGCGAGCCATGCTTGATGTGGACAATTACGGCACATTCCCAACCACGCCAATCAACTGGAAAGAACGCCTCACCATGTTACGCGCTTATATTATTGCCTGCCTGGAATTGGGCGGCGAGGGGGATGATGTGTTTGCCCAAAAGCTCAAGCAATACCGCACTGAGTTTGAACAACAACTGGCACAGGCTAGGCAAGCGGCAAGCCTTGCTGATGCAACGGTTTATACTCCGTTGTTGTCGATTGCCCTGGAGCGTAACTAATGGCTGTGTTAAGACCTAAACCGGTTTACCCTATTTTATCGGCAATCCGTGACCAGTTGGCAGAGATCGCCGGTGTGGCGACTTGCAAAATTGGCTTGGAAACGGGTTTGTCGCCGGATGATTACCCGATTATCCGTGTTGTCCCGGTTAAGTTGACCGGCAAGGGCACGGCACAACAGATAGTGTTTACTGTGTACTATGGGGATGCCATTACCGAATCGGACGGTGGGCTAGAGGCTGTGTATGAGTCGCTGATGGCCTTGGGCGAGGCGATCCGCTTAGTTCTGGCAGGCTTGCAGGGGGTGTATTCGGTGAATTACATCGACACTATCACCGACGAGGACCGGTTGGCGCATTATAAGATTTTTGCCAGCCGCTTTGAGCTGTTGGTCGGGGCGGCGGCTAGGGCATAAAAAAGCCCTCACGGGGAGGGCTTTGGTTGTGGAGGGCTTTACTTTATCAACTCATCAAAAAACCCACAGCGTTGTCAAACAGTTGCCACTTGCTATTTTTGGAGGCTGGGCTATACTTAAGGCATCGATGGTGAAGCAGGCGCAAAGGCGGTTGCCCGGAAGCACTAACCGCTGGACAGATGAATCACGGGATTCCGGTATCGTGTGGACAGATCACTGCTTCATCATCGGTAGCTTTGATAAAGCAATATCCCCTCCCGTTGATTGTCTACTGATCTCGTAGGCATTGGTATCGCATTCCATAAAAGATTATCCCTATCAATACTGACAACGATTAACATATCGTTTTTTCCGTCAGAAAATAATTTTATAAACCGATTCCTAGTTTCTTGTCGGTCTCCTTCGCCATGAGGTGATTGCCATATCTCGGTAGGATTGACAATGGCTGGAATAATCCATTTCGCGTACCTCTCCCTAGCGGCATCCCGCTTTTCAACGATATGCGCCAGCCACTTTTCTTCAACAATAACATTCCCTATGGGTGACATAATGTCCAGCTTGCCGCCAGTTGGGATGTTTAACGCGCCTCTTAAAATTGCCATTGCCTCATCAATGCCATTTCCGCCTGGCAGTTTGTCAGGGGCGTTGTCGGTGATGCCTTTAACTTTTCGCAATTCTTTTGCTGAAAGTAAATTAAGCTCTTTCCAGTTGGTATAAGTCGGCGTATTGCTAATCATAGCGGGGGATTTTACACCAAACTCCCCAAACCGCTTTAAGTGGTACAGGCTGTCCTTGCCCTCATTCAGGATGCCGCAAAAACGCCCTGTTCTTTGGTTATCCTTTCGCAGGCGGTGTCAAAGTGCTTTTTGTCGATTTCAATCCCGATAAACTGACGGCCTGAACGCAACGCCGCCACGCCGGTTGAGCCGCTGCCCATGAAGGGGTCGCATACTGTGCCGCCCAATGGCACAATCAGGCTGTCAATACACCACATCATCAATGCCACCGGCTTTTGGCTGACATGGACGCGTTTTTGTTTGGCAGAGGCTTCCTCGCCTTCGCGGATCAGCCCTTTCCATTGGTGACGGAAAATGGTGCGCGGGGTCTTGACGCTTGACCACATGAACTCGGCATCACGGAAGCTGTCCTTGGCGCCACAACGGGGTATCTTGTCCCATACCATCCACTCACCGCCGTCGGGCAGGCGTTTGGCGTAATAGTTGGCACCAAACAGCAGGATATTACCAACGCCGCCATTTCTTTTTTTGGGCAACGCATCAAATAAAAATTGAGGCTCAAAGGCCTGGTCATCGCCTATGATTTTGTCTGTACAACAAGGCACCAAGCTTCTGCCGCCGCCGTTATGCTGAAAGCCAATACCATACGGCGGGTCGCTGACAATCGCGTCCATTTTTTCTAATGTGGGCAATATTTCGCGGCAATCACCTAGGTACAGCGTGGCGTTGCCTATCTTTACTTTTTCATAATTTGACATGAGTTTGTTTCCTCTTAAGGTTGCTATTTTTGGATGTTGGGCTATACTCTACGCAAGCCTAAAGTGTGAGACCCTCTCTAAATTCTACGAGTGGCAGTGGTGCAAGCTCCTGGTGAAGGCGGGGTGGAAGTCCCGCCCACGCTTTAGGTGGATTTTTTCAGCTCTCTATAATTTTCAGCACCTAAGTTGATTGCCTGCACTAGACCAGACGTTACAACTGAATTGAACGTGTATTTTTTCTTGCTGAAATTTATGGCGATTATC
>CAJAVP010000044.1 GCA_903945375.1 uncultured Methylococcaceae bacterium
ATTCATTAGCGATTTTGACATCGTGCAAAGCCATGAGATGCTGAAAATACTAACACGGGTTCTATGGTAGATTTGCGTTGGGCATAGAACCCTTTACTCGCTTTGGTCTTCGTGCGATGTGTCATCGCGTCCACTGAATCAAGGTCTTTCGGCGCTTCTAGCGCTTTAGCAAACCGTTCTTCCAGCGTTGGATTGTGGTGTTGGCGACTGCATGTTGCCAATAGTCACAGCAAGGACAGACGAGGGCAATAAACGAAAAAAAAAAGAAGCTGCATTGGGTGGAAACACGGTCATGACTGCCAGTCCTTTGAGGACTGGCAGTCATTTATTGACGAATTTATTTCATGCTCATTCCTTATTTCACACAAGTTTCAAGCGGGGTCAAGCTAACATAGCGTGCGGCTTTGATGCCTTCGTAGCTGATTTTCACAGTACATGGCACGCTCGAAGCGTTTAATATAAAAGATTTAGTCCAACTGCCGGTGCTTGATGGGGCGAGTTTGACGGGTTGACTGATGACAGCTCCACTCGCGCTAGTGACGTTCATGGTCAGGCTTGCCAAGGCTGCTGTGCGCTGAGCCGAGGTCAGGCTGCTCTTAAATGTCAAGCTGCCGCTCAGGCTTAATGTATTATTTTTCCATTGCGCACCCTGCATTATAAACTGGGAAACGTTCTTGGATAGGGTGCTACGCGCAGGCCAAACCTGGATATTGGCACTGATGGTATTGGATTGTAGACTGCGCCCCGTGCCTGTTTCTTTTACATACACTCTGATGGGATAAACTTTATTGGCCTGTGCGGCAGTCGGCGACCACTTAAAGTCTATTGTGGGCAGGCTGTTTCTGGTGTAGACATTGGATACGGTATAGCCGGTCGGGGCTGAGCCGTGCAGGGTGAAGGTGTCGTCTTCGTTGTCCGTTACCTGGAGGGGAATTGTCAATGGTATTTCGCCTACGGTCACGTCCCATTTAGGATTGATCGGGTGCAATACTGGTGCCGTATTTGTCACTAAGATCGCAGGTTTTAAAAACGCTTTAAGGCCTTCGATTAAACCCAGTGGCGATTTGGAGGCTTCGAGTATGCCAGGCTTGTAACCGTTACCTTCAGCATCAAGGTGGCAGGACGTACAGCCTTGGGCACCTGTGGGTTCTACAAACCCAGGAAAGGCAGAGGCGACAGTGGGCAGACAAGCAGATACGGCTAGGGCGATAAGCCATGATTTTGTTGATTTTTGTTTGTTCATAATCGTGTTCAAGATTTAGTTAATGGAGAGGTAATGGTTGAATTAAACTGGCTTTAGGCTGCTGCCCAAGTCCGTAGATTTTTGGAATGCAAACCCAGGTTTGCATTCCGCAACAGCAATATCACAATCAATGAAGGCTTGTAGGAGAGCCTTAAGTCTTTGAAAAAAAATGTTTATTGGTCAGTACCGAAACCATTTTTTCGGTCGCTTTATAATCTGTACCCGACCATGCCAATTTGCCACTAGGCGATATAATTGCGAAATACGGTAGGCCTGTGTTCGGGCTGTTCGCGGAATTTCTCAAATTCTGGTTCTTTATCAACCAGCTTGACGACAATGGCGGCATTGCGGAGCGCATCGTTCAAGTCTTTGTTTTGGGCGGTTTCTTCTTTAAATGCCTTGCAGTTAGCGCAATAGTTGGCATAAAAGTCTATAAAAATGGGTTTGCCGCTTTGTTGAGCCAGTTTTTGCGCGGCGGCATAACTTCTATGCCAAGTGATACTCGATTCTTCTTCTATTTCCAAAGCGACGGCTGTTGCCTGTTGGCGATGGCTCGCCAGCGTGTTGGTTTCTACAGTATCGACAAATGGCATTTGCCCCAAACCCGCCACGGTTGTTAGCCAGCCACCGACAATAAGCGCCATCACGCCGCAGAAATGGTGCATTTTGGGTTGGGCGGCGAATAAGGCCAAGACATTGCAATGTACGACAGCCACCCAAATCGCCGCCATGCCGATGGCGAGAGATAGGGTGGTTGCAGGCTTTGCGCCCAACACGCCCATACCTTTGTCAAAATAAGTGTAGGCAAAATACAAAATCATAAAACCAAAGGCGTATTTGATTTTGTTCATCCAATAGCCCGCCGTGGTCAGCTTTTTAAACTTGACTATGCTGACCACAAAAAATGGAATGCCCACACCCGCGCCAAAGCCCGCCATCATCACACTGCCCGAAGCGGCAATAATGCCAAAGCGCCCCCAAAATGTAAGTTCTTGACCCATTGCCGCCAAAGCCGCCGCTTGGTCGGCAATGTTGTCGGCGACTTGCAGAAGCAGGGCGAACACGATAGGGCCGACGCAGGGCGAAATGACCAAGCCTGCGACGGTTCCCATCAACCAAGTGCCAGCCAAGCCCTTCACCCGAACCGATTGCTGATCTAGCGAATGTACCTCATTCTGCATAAAAGCCAGTTCGTAAAAGCCCAGCAAGGCCAACACGAAAAAGACAGAGAAAGTCAGATTGACCCAAGCCGACTGCATGAAAGTGTTGAATGCACCACCGGTCATTCCAGCCATGAGTCCGAGCAGCATGTAAGTGCCAACGATGCCGACCAGATAAACAAAAGCGTGGTGCTTTTCTTTTCTGGCAACACCGTTGGCGCGGTTGACAATGAACATAGAGGTGATCGGCAACATCAGGTACACGCAGGGGGTCGCTACTGACAGCAAGCCAGCGATTAACATCAGACCGAACATAATCAGTGTGTTGTCTTTATTGGTTTTGAACAAGGTCAGGAGTTTATCCATAAAACCTTCGCTTTCTTCGGTGCGAGTGCTTATTGCGGGTTTAACTGCACTGGGTGGCGGCAAGGACAAAACCACGGCGGTGCTGTGTGGGCGGAAACAGACATGGTTTACGTCACTGCACAACTGGTATCTGACGGCTAGGGGAATGCTGTTACCGGTTAATGGCTTGGCATGTGTCTGCGCCAATGCCAAGGTAAATTCGCCTTTTCCGCGTAATACTTGCGCCCCCATTTCGGCGTCGTAAACGCCTTCTGGCTTTGTTATGCGGCTAATGGCAAGGCCAGCATCCGCAAGTTGTGTGTTGCTATCAAAAGCCACTGGAATATACATGCTTTTGTCACCGGTATTCAGATAAGCATGGTGGTCAGGTGGAACATCCAAGGTAATGCGAAACTCTGCCGGCAATTGCCCAGGATTTAATGCATTCATTTCTAAGACTACTTTAGGACTGTCTGCGGCGGCGTTAGTCATGCCCAATAGCCAAAACAGGAGGGCGGAAATAAGTATTTTCATAATCTGGTCTCTAAATGCCTGCCGTTTACAATACAGAAAGCGGCAAACGGGATAGTTGCTTTCAAACCTTTACCATTAAAACTTTAAATTAAACGAAGCGGTAAAGAGGTAGTAACTGAAATCAGCAAAATTGCCTAAGCGGTTGCCGCCAATTTCGTAGCTGGCACTGTGGTCGTAAAACTCGGCGCCTACCTGAAACTTTGCGTCGTGCAAATGTTTGAGTCCGCTGAGTTCTTTGCTTAGCTTAAGACCGCCCGAAAGTGTACCAAAGCCTGCCAAGCGGTAATCGCTGGAATACACGGTAGCGGCAGAATCACTAGAGGCGATTGCCCGATAAAAGTCGGCTTGATCTTGCGAGTAATAGCGGAAACGCGGGATCACTTGCCAACCTGCTGCAATTGGCTGATGCCAGCTGAATTCGGCGGTGTGGGTATTAATGCCCCAATCATCGGTGGTGAAACGGTAATCGGCATGGAGTGCAGCGCCGTTTAAATCACCAAAATGACGGACATATTGCGTCAACCAAGCCCACTGGAACTTTTCCCTAGGTCGGGTATCGTTGAGCAAATTGGTAAAAACATCACCATCAAAAACAGCAACTTTTTTATAAGGGTCAGAGAGATAGCCCGTGTTATAAGAAAAAGTCATGTTATTTTGTATCAACGAGTTTTTATCAATAATCTGGGATACCCCCAGCAAATACTGCTGGGTTGTTTTGCTGCACAATTCCCCGCAATCACGGTTGCGAACAAAGCCGCCAGGGCGTTCGGTGGGATTGATTTCATCAAAAGCCAAGGCGGCGCCAAGGTTCAGTGTGGTCAGTTTTTTGTTGAAGTCCATGCTGAAGTTGGTATTGACATAACGTGACGTGTAATCTCGCTCCTGAGAAAATCCACCACCAATCGCCAGGGAAGATTGCTCGAAAAAATAGCTCAAGCCGCCCGTGATGCCATCACGTTGGTCGCAAATGGATTTGCCACAATCGCTGTTGTCAGCGTTACGCGACGCGCCACTGACCATCTGTACGGTTTTACCGTTTTCTTTGGCGTTATAAATGGGGGATGCGCCGGAAATGGTGTCCCGCACCACGCTGAGCGACCCGGTCATGGCTTTGCCGATGGGTGCCGAAGCGGCAAGGTCAAAGGTATCCACATAGATACGGTCACTGCTTTCGGCATAATTGCCGTATTGAAAATCGGCGTTATAGGTTTCCTCAGCACGACCCGCCTTAGCATCCGGTATAAGGCCGGGCAAGGCCATTGCCGCCAGCGTTAAACCGGCGACAATAGCGGAGTTGTCATTTTTTTTATAATGATTCATAGCGTAATAGGTTTATCAAAGTGCAGAATTTTAAGAACAACCGCAAGGGGCAATTGCAACCACAGCCGCCGCCATAGCCACCAAAAGCCGCTTCTTTGCTAAAAGCGGTATGCTGGCGAAAGCCAAATTCGAGCGTGTCTGTCGTTAATGCCATTTGAGGCAATGCCAAATTACCGCGTTGCCTAGGCAAAACATTAGTGCAGGCGGCGGATAAGACCAAAATGATAATTAAGGGAATTTTAAAAACGCGCATAAAAACCTTTATTTTTCTGCTAGAAGGGCGAGAACTTTTTGTTCCAAGCCTTTGATGTCATCGCTGGTGAAGCCGTGGTGGATAAGCTGGACGACACCGTGCTTGTCAACAATAAACGACGTAGGCATGGACTCGATGACATATTGGTCAGCCCACTCACCTTTGCTGTCGTGCAGAACGGTAAAGTCCACAGGCAGTTCCTTAATAAATTGCTCGGCTTTGGTCTTATCTTCATCCAAATTAATGGCGATGACTTCAAAGCCTTGTGCCCTTAGTTTCTTGTGCAATGCGTCTAGCAAAGGAAAGGAGGTGCGACAAGGCACACACCACGAAGCCCAAAAATTCAAGTAAATGACTTTGCCGGAAAAGGTCGCCAATGCGGTGGTTTGACCTTGTTGCAAGGTAGGCAAAGTAAAAAGCGGTGCCGGTTTGCCGACTTCCACCGCAGTTACGCTCATAGAAATGCAGGCTAAACTGAGTGCCAAAGTGGCAGATTTTTTTTCATATTTCATCCGTTTCGGTTGTTTTATTCATTGATGTCAGGCAGGCAGGAAAGCCCGGTAGGGCGGGTTAGCCGTAGCGTAACCCGCCAAGTGGCTTGGACGGGAAAAGGCGGGTTACGCTATCGCTAACCCGCCCTACAGCTCTACTTCATAGATGGACTTATAAAGCCAAGTTGGTAGGGGCGGGCAAGTACAATGCGGTTGGCTTAAGCCAAATAGTTAAACCAACCGCATTAGCGGGCAATGCAACATTCGCCTGTCTTGCAAAAATTAACCGTGTGCAAACGAATGCGCTGCGCGTTTACCAGGATATTTCGTTGCGTTTAGATATTTGTTGATTTGTAGCACGGAAGGCGTAACCGTCACATCCAGTCGTTTGGTCGTATCAGTCAAGCACTCTGCAGGGTAGGGGTTGGCGATTTCATTTCTAATGATTTTAAAGCTGGGGGCAAAGTCATTGGATCCTTTCAAATCAGGGTGGGCTGAAAACGACGTGTAATCTTTTTTACCGCAAATTTGCCATACCGGCACATAGACTGTGGCACTTTGGACACAACCCCTAAGCCTTGCCGTCGTGGCACGGAAATTAAGATCAGTGTAAAACTCATCGCTCAACTTAAAGTCGTACCAGTGTAAAGCACTAACAGAGTCAGTTTGCTCACGACCATGATGCGAAAACCCGCCAATGTCTTCCCAGTAAGATTTTGTTTTGGCGCCAATCTCGTTGGTTGAGACGCGCAAATTTAACAATGGTCCCGTGTTGTACTCAATGGTCTGCCCAGTCGCAGTGTCGGTGCGTCGTGACCAAAACACGTTGTTCAGGGGGGCTGCTTTCAGTACGGTTTTACCTGCCGCATCCAAAATTGGCTTACCATCCGCATCTAACGAAGGCGTTAGCGTATCGAAAGCAGCTTCTGGTCCACTAGGTGTGAGCATCAATAGCGAGGTCGTGTCTGATGAACCGTAGGGCTTATATTCGCAACCATGTGCCATATAAAGGTTGAATTCGTGTGAGGCGGATTCAACAAATTCCTTCACTGTTCCGCCGGTTGCACTCAATTTATTAGGTTCGGCACGGGCAAAGCTGACAGCGGCGGCATTTTGGGCGGCTAACAATGTGCCTGCGGCGATCGCGCTTAGGAGGAAGGTGCTTATTTTTTTCATTCATGTAACTCCAAATAAGATTTATAGAAACCCCAATTTAGTTCAGGGTATCTTACTTGAAGCACAAAGCTTGCCAATAAAAAATAATATTAAAATCAATATATTGAGATTTAAAATCCAAAAAAAACAGGTTAAATGCCTTGTTGGTTTTAATTTTTACGGCATATCACGGAGTTTTAAAAATCAATACTTCGGACAGTTTTAAGCAGCTATAGCCCCGAAGTTACAAAGCGCCTCGTAAAGCGGAGATGATTTAATCAAACTCAAGTCCAATGCAAAGCTTGAAGAAATGCGTTCAATCATTAAACTATTGAAAAACCTATGCTTCCAACTAGAAACAGAAATAGGTTTTCGCTGTGCTGACAGTCGCCTATCCTGCCACTTAATCAAATTCAAGGTGGTAAAACAGGCGTTGAAATGGCTATGCAACGCCGATTCTGAGCGAGCTTGACAATCGGTTAGCCCAGTGAATTGTTTGG
>CAJAVP010000045.1 GCA_903945375.1 uncultured Methylococcaceae bacterium
GCTTAAAAAAGACCTGCCTAAAGCACAAGATTTCGTTTTGGCATTATCTTAAGGATAGGCTGCTGGGCGGAAACACCATTCCGCCGTTGCCTGATTTGATTCGGGCAGCGGCTACCTGTGGGTAATGAGAAGTTACAGTTTATGGAAATAACACACTGAAAACCTTACTTATTATTGGCTATGTCTGGCCTGAGCCTAATTCCTCAGCGGCAGGCAGCCGCCTGTTGGAATTAATACACTTATTTCATCAACAACATTGGCAAATCATCTTTGCCAGTGCTGCGACGCACTCCGAACAAGCGGCAGATTTGTCCGCTTTGAACGCGATAGAACAACGGATTGTGTTAAATGATGCAAGTTTTAACACCTATGTCGCCGCGCTTCAGCCTGATGCCGTATTATTCGACCGATTTTTTACTGAAGAGCAATTTGCTTGGCGAGTTGCCCAAGAATGTCCAAATGCGTTGCGTATTTTAGATAGTGAGGATTTGCATAGCCTTCGACATGTTCGGCAGCAATTATTAAAAAACGCCCAACGCTTACGACACGATAACACGCCACTTTTGGCGAATAGTGCAGAAATTTATCAGCACATGTGTCAAGATGATATGGCACAGCGTGAAATTGCCGCCATTTATCGCTGCGATCTCACTTTAATGATTTCGGAATATGAAATTAGCCTGCTTCGAGATTATTTTTCGATCCCCGCACAACTGCTGCATTACTGTCCCTTTTTAACAGTCGAACCAAGCTCTCAGACTACTTTGCCCGATTTTGCTATGAGACAGCATTTCATCAGCATTGGTAATTTTCGCCACGCGCCCAATTGGGATGCGGTGCTGTATTTAAAGCAAGCAATTTGGCCGTTGATTCATCAGCAATTGCCTCAAACTCAATGCCATATTTATGGGGCATACCAACCACCTAAAGCGACTCAGCTTCATAATCCCAAACAAGGTTTTTATATCAAGGGTTGGGCAGAAAATGCCCTGCATGTCGTACAACACGCGCGAGTGTGTCTTGCGCCTTTACGTTTTGGCGCGGGTATCAAAGGCAAACTTATGGATGCACTGCGTTCAGGTACGCCCAGTGTGACAACGGCTATTGGCGCAGAAGCCATGACCGGCGGCTTGCCGTGGGCTGGGCGCATTGAAAATACCACCGAAAGTTTTGCTGATGGCGCTGTCCAACTTTATCGTGACGAATCGCTTTGGCAGGCCGCGCAACAACAAGGCTTTGCCATTTTAAAACAGCATTTTGCCAAAGCCGATTATGCACAATTGTTAATGGAGCGCGTCACGCAATTGACTGCCAATCTAGCACAAGAGCGCCAGCAAAATTTTGTGGGCACGTTGTTGCGTCACCAATTTCATCGGAGCACGCAGTATATGTCGTTATGGATTGAGGCCAAAAACGCCAGAAATACGGATTGTTAGCTTAATCTAGGATTGGCGAGAGCCGTGATACTAAGGTGTTCATGCGTTTCAGTGTATCGGTTTTGTTTCAAAAAGCGCATGATAGTCTTGCCTTGAAACACATTTGAAACATAAACCTTAGGATAAAATCAAGTCTAAGCCCATGCTTATCTCGATAATAACGCGAAAAATGTAAACTGGCACAGCACATGCTTTAGCTTTGTAAAACAAAACAACAACGACCATTAGGAGAATAACACCATGCTATTTAAACAATTATTCGATCAAGACACCTGGACTTACACGTATTTAATCGCCGATCCGATGACTAAAGAGGCGGTATTGATTGATCCGGTTAATACCCACATTGACAACTATATTCAGTTACTCGCCGAACATGATTTACAGCTTAAATACACCTTAGAAACGCATGTCCACGCCGATCATATTACGGCAGGCGGGTTATTACGTCAGCGCTTAGGTTCAGAAACAGCAGTCAGTCAGCTTTGTGGAGCGCAAACGGCGGATATTCAAATTAAAGATGGTGATATTTTTGAGTTTGGTGAAGGTGAGCACATCAAAGTCATTGCAACCCCAGGTCATACCCCAGGGAGTATTTCGTTGTTATGGCGTGATCGATTATTTTCCGGTGATTCTTTGTTTATCGGCGGTTGTGGTCGCACGGATTTTCAAGGTGGCGATGCAGGCGCATTATATGATTGTATTACGCAGCGTTTATTTACCTTACCCGATGAAACTTTAGTGTATCCGGGTCACGATTATCAGCAGCGTTGGGTCAGTAGCATTATGCAAGAACGTACCACTAATCCACGTTTGGCCGGTAAAACACGCGAACAATTTATCGACATCATGGCTAATTTAAACTTACCTAGACCCCGTTTAATTGATGAGGCTGTACCGGCTAATCGGTATTGCGGACTCGATGAAAACGAACGTCAAGATGCCATTGTCGTGCGTGACAAAACCCGTCCAATTCGTCATGAATTGAGTACACAAGATTTGCTGACAGAAGCCAAGCAACACATTAGCGAGGTCGATACCGCAACAGCGAAAAAATTACTCGCAGAAGGTCATATCGTGTTGTTAGATGTCCGTGAAGAAAGCGAATATGCCGCAGGTCATATTGATAACGCCTTATTACTGCCACGCGGTGTATTGGAATTTAAATTCGCTCACGTGCCTGAGCTGGCAGACAAGAACAAAGCTATATTGATTTATTGCCGTACCGGTGGACGCTCTGCACTTGCCGCGAACACTTTACAATCACTCGGTTATACCAATGTGTTATCCATGGCGGGCGGCTTTGAAGCGTGGCAAAACGCATAAGATATCGGTTCTTTAGATAATTTTCACAGATTCAGTGCTTGGATTACACTATTCACCGTGTAATCCTTCCGTGGCTTACACTGACCATAACAACAAAAACTTATTTGAAGGAATCTTATGACTAATCAACACTATGCTTTACTGATTATCGGCGGCGGTGCTGCCGGTGTTTCCGTGGCAAACACCTTATGCCGACAAAATGCGGCACTCGATATTGCGATTGTTGAACCCTCAGAAACGCATTACTACCAACCAGGCTTTACCATTATCGGTGGGGGGGCGTATACCATGAAACAAACCAAACGCCAGGAAAAAGACTTGATTAATCCAGCAGTTAAATGGATTAAAGAGTACACGGAAACATTTCAACCTGAAGCGAATACGGTCACTCTACGTAATGGAGACCTTATCAGCTACGATTATTTGGTTGTCTGTCCGGGCTTGCAATTGGATTGGTGGAAAATTGCCGGTTTACAAGAAACCATTGGTAAAAATGGCGTGTGCAGTAACTATTCTCCCGATACGGTTGAATATACCTGGGAATGTATTAAAAACTTAGAATCGGGTACGGCTTTATTTACACAACCGCCCATGCCGATTAAATGCGCCGGTGCACCACAAAAAATCATGTATTTGGCGGCGGATCGTTTCCGCAAAAAAGGCATTTTAGATAAATTTAACATTGAGTTTTGTAATGCCGGTGGCGTGATATTTGGTGTCCCATTTTTTGCCCAAGCCTTAAGTCAAGTCGTTGCAGATTATGGTATCAAAACCCATTTTAATTGTAATCTGGTTGCCGTTGATGGCGAGGCAAAGTCGGCTACGTTTGAAGTGACCGATGCAGAAGGTAATAAAAGCCAAGTCACCAAAGCCTTCGATATGATCCATGTGACACCACCACAAAGTGCGCCAGATTTTATTAAGCAAAGTCCATTAGCCAATGCCGCTGGCTGGGTTGATGTCAACGATAAAACCTTGCAACATGCGAAATACCCTAACATCTTTAGTCTAGGTGATGTGTGTTCAACCAGCAATGCCAAAACAGCGGCAGCCGTTCGCAAACAAGTACCGGTTGTGGTTGATAACATTTTAAGGCTTAAAGCCGGCGAGCCATTACAAGAAGGCTATGATGGTTATGGCTCTTGTCCATTAACCACCTCACTGAGTACCGTCATCTTGGCGGAATTTGCTTATGGCGGAAAAGTCACGCCGTCTTTCCCTTGGCTAAATCCAAGAACAAACCGTTACATCTGGTGGCTTGGTAAAATTGCCGGATTCCCTTGGTTATATTGGCAGATTATGCTCAAAGGCTATCGCATTGATTTACCGCATAAAGCCTCTTACGCTCAGCGTTTTTTGGATGACAAATAGGCTAGGTTATAGCGCAAACATCCCTAGATTTCACGCTCATTCCCAAGCTCCGGCTTGGGAATGCGGCTTTGGAAGCGCTAGCTTCCAGTCATTTGCACGATATAGATTCCGTATGCTCGGCTGCATAGACAAATCGAGAGCTTGATTACGAGCCGTTTTTATCCCATTTACTTACGCTCTCACAAAGGATAACCACTGATGTCCGCGTCTTTTTTAAACTCTCGTCGCTTAATGGCTCTGTTTCCCATTTTAGAATGGTTAAAAACCTATACCCGCCAAGATAGCCATGATGATTTATTTGCTGGCACGATTACCGCAATTTTGTTAGTCCCACAAGGTATCGCTTACGCATTATTAGCCGGCTTACCACCGCAACTGGGTTTGTATGCCAGCATTTTGCCACCCGCAATTTACGCCTTAATGGGAACGAGTCGCACCTTATCCGTAGGCCCTGTTTCTATTGCAGCGATTATGATTGCCGGTGCATTATCAGCACCGGAAATTAGCGCATTGGGTAATCCTATGCAAAATGCCTTGTTGCTATCCGCTGAAAGTGGACTCATCATGTTAGCCATGTCCTTGCTACGCTTAGGTGGACTGGTTAATTTTATCAGTCATCCCGTGCTGGCAGGCTTTACCAGTGGCGCAGCTTTATTAATTATCGGTAGCCAATTGCCGCAACTCCTAGGCTTAAAACCACCCGATTGTGTGCTGGATTTAGCGTGTTATTCCTCATATTTTTCCAGCATTAACACCGCCACCCTGATTATCAGTACCGCCTCAATCAGCGTGCTGATATTTTTTGGCAAACCCATTACCGTGCTGCTGAAAAAAACCGGTGCCTCCGTTTCTCTCGTTACCGCCATTAGCAAATGCGGCCCCTTACTGACCGTGATTATCGCCACCTTAGTCGTCAATCAGCTCAATCTGTCGGCGCAGCATGTAGCGATTGTTGGCAATGTTCCGGCGGGATTGCCTGAACTCAGCTTAGCGTTTGTCGATGGACATAAGGCCCATTTACTACTGCCTTACGCGGCATTTATTGCCTTGATTGCTTATGTAGAAAGTGTGGCGATTGCTAAAGTGACTGCCAACTTACGAGGGCAAAAAATCGTGCCTAATCAAGAATTGATTGCGCTAGGCTTCGCCAATCTTTCTGCGGCTATTTCTGGCGGAATGCCGGTTGCCGGTGGCTTTAGTCGTACGATGGTTAATTTTTCCGCCGGTGCGCGTTCCCAAATGGCGATGCTGATTGCAGCGGCATTGCTTGGTTTGGCGATTATATTTTTCAGTCCGTGGTTTACCGATATTCCCAAATCAGCCTTGGCAGCAATCATTTTGGTTGCAGTGATTCGGCTCGTGCGTGTTAAGCATATTTTTCATACCTGGGCTTACGACCGTGCCGATGGCATAGCCGAAGTGGTCACCTTACTAGGCGTGTTGATATTGGGTATTGAAGAAGGTATCGCACTTGGGATTGTCTTAACTATTGCCAGCCATTTACGCAAATCCAGTCATCCACATATTGCTATTGTTGGTCGTGTACCTGAAACGGAGCATTTTCGCAATATCAAACGACACAGTGTGGAAACTTGGCATCATTTGTTACTGGTGCGTATTGATGAAAATCTGAGTTTTGCCAATATCAGCTATATCGAAGATTACCTAGAAACAGAATTACGGCGGCGTCCTGATACCCGACATATCATCCTGATTTTTACATCCGTTAGTGATATTGATACCACGGCACTAGAAGCCCTGGAACTGTTTAACAAAAGCGTGTTGGCAACCGGAAGAACCTTAAATATTTCTGAGGCTAAAGGCCCGGTGCTCGATAAACTGCAAAAAACTGATTTCATCGAACAGCTTAAACCAGGTAAAGTATTTTTTCGTACGGAAGATGCCGTAAAAGAACTGGGCTGATTATTCATTGAGTAACCATCCTTCGGTCAAACTCTACCATTACGTCATTACGTCATTACGTCATTACGGCAGGGATTCGCTATCGCAATCTAGCGAGTGCTGCAATCTAGAAGCGAAGGAATGAGTAGCGAATAACTTAGGCAAGTTGCCAATAGTCGGAGTGCAGGCTTCGGCTAATCGGCTAAAGCGCCTACTGTTGATGCCTGCACTCCAGCCGCATACAGTTGGATAGTTTTTTATTGAAAAACAATTCATTATAAAAATCAATCGAGTCTGAGTGCATGGCTTTTTTTACAAAACCTGTGACTCTTCCAATAATAGTGACTGTGCCTGTACGATTTCGGTATTTTCAGATTGTAGTGCGCGTTGATAGCTGCCGTCGGATTGCAATAACCAAACTTGACTGTTGTCTTTTAAGTAAAGCTCTAAGTCACGTAAGATGCGAGCGGATAATTTTTTGTTTTCAACCGGAAAACATATTTCCACACGCTTAAACATATTGCGATTCATAAAGTCTGCACTAGAAGCATAGACTTCCCAGTTGCCATCATTGGCAAAGGCATAAATGCGGGCATGTTCCAAAAATCGTCCGATGACGGCGCGAACTTCGATGTTGTCTGAGATACCGGGAATGCCTGGTCTTAGACAGCACACACCACGAACCATTAATTTAACTTTAACACCTGCTTGCGATGCGCGGTACAGCGCTTGGATGAGTTGTTCTTCTACTACCGCATTGACTTGAATCATGATTTTGGCGGGTTTGCCATTTTTAGCGTGAGCAATTTCCCGATCGATTTTTTCTACCAAGCCTTTGTGTAGAGAAAATGGCGATTGTAATAATTTATTCAGTTTAGTCACTTTGCCTAGACTGGTCAGCTGTGCAAAGACACGGCGGACATCTTCGCCTAATTCTTTATCACAGGAAAATAGTCCATAATCGGTATAAATTTTCGCAGTTTTGGGATGATAATTGCCGGTTCCTAAATGCACGTAGTTACGCAGCTCTTTGCCCTCTCGACGTAACACGAGACACATTTTGGCATGGGTTTTATAGCCTACCACGCCATAAACGACATGCACGGCGGCTTCTTGTAATTTAGCGGCGAGGTCAATATTGGCTTTCTCATCGAAGCGGGCACGTAATTCGATGACAACAGTGACCACTTTGCCAGCCTTGGCGGCTTTGATTAATGCCGCGACAATGGGGGATTCAGCACCGGTTCGGTACAGGGTTTGTTTAATCGCTAAGACTTCCGGTGATTCGGCCGCTTGACGTAAAAAATCGACAACCGGTGCAAACGATTCAAACGGATGATGCAGCAAAATATCCTGACGTTTGATAGCGGCAAAAATATCTTTATCACGCGCGAGTGCGGCGGGTACTGTGGGTTTAAATGGTTGAAATTTAAGTTCGGGTCGGTCAACTAGGTCGTTGATTTCTTGAATGCGATTAAGGTTGACTGGGCCGTCCACTAAAAAGAGTCGGTCGCGACTTAAGTTGAAGTGAGCGAGTAGGAAATTAACGGTGTCTTCAGGGCATTTGGCATCGACTTCTAAGCGGACTTCATTGCCATAATTACGCATGGCCAATTCGCCTTGCACAGCGAGTAATAAATCATCTATCGCATCGTCATCAACAAAAAAATCACTGTTTCGAGTCACTCTGAATTGATAGCAACCTTTTACGGTCATGCCATGAAATAAGTCGTCGATAAAGGCGTGGATAATCGAGGATAAAAAAACAAAATCATGGTGTCCACTTTCGGTTTCAGACGCGGGCAGCTTGATGAGTCTCGGCAGTGAGCGCGGGGCTTGTAAAATCGCTCTTCCGCTGTTTCGTCCAAATGCGTCTTTTCCAGTGAGGGAGATAATAAAATTTAAGCTTTTATTGAGAATACGCGGAAATGGATGGGCGGAATCAAGTCCAACGGGCGTTAATATGGGGAGTAGCTCTTCGTTAAAATAATTTTCTAGCCATTTTTGCTGCGCTTCTGTCCAATCTTTACGACGTATAAAGTGGATGTTTTCCTCGGCGAGTTTGGGAATCAGAATGTCGTTGAGGACTTTGTATTGATCGCTAACCAGTTCATGGGCATGGATGGCTATTTGCGCCAATTGCTCACTGGGCGTAGTGCCATCCGCACTGATGGTATTAAGATCCATGATAGCCATTTCGATGATACTGGCAACGCGCACTTCAAAAAACTCATCTAAGTTTGAGCACGAGATGCACAGATAATTGAGGCGTTCTAGCAGCGGTACACTGTCATTTTTGGCCTGTGCTAAGACACGCTTGTTAAATTCCAGCAGGCTGAGGTCTCGGTTGATGTAAAGCTCAGGGCGATGTAAATCAACGTTTTTATCAGAAGGTTTATCGGCTATTTTGTCGTTTTTTGCGAGTTCCATTGAAGACCCCATAGTGTTGGATTAAGGCGCTATGCCGGTTATAAAAACATGCCGATCGGTAATTTGTTGAATGTCAAAATCGAGTTGGGCTTGTTGTAGTTGTTCGAAAATTTCTTGGAGACTGAATGCGGCGAGCAAGGAATGGTAAAAATCTCGCTGCAATAGTGCCGGTTCAGTTGAGGCATAAGTATGGACTATGTTTTGAGCTTCGTCGATGCAAGCGGGGCGTAATAAGTCCATGACGGCGATTTTTGTGCCAGAATGTGCATACTTCTTTATCGTTTGCCATAAGCTGTGTGGGTTGGGTAGATGATGCAATAAGCTGTTACTGAAAATTAAGTCATAGTCGGCATACGGTAACTCGATGTGAGGAATGTAGCCGTGGATAAACTGTATACGCTGCGTTAAGTGTGCGGGGATGACACGCAGCGCGTAGTCAAGCATCGGTTTTGAGCCGTCGACAGCATAAACTTGACTGTTAAGGTAGGTGTTTGCAAAACGGAAACTAATCTCGCCAGGGCCACAGCCTAAATCGAGTGCCGTGCCGTGAAAATTAATCGGATCAATGAGACTGATGAGACGCTGGATGAAGTTTTGGTTTGGGATGGAAAAATCGGCTTCGGCGTAAGCGGTTACGTGTGCAGGATCTTCCATTAACTCGGTTTCTAAGTGTCTATTCATCGTGTCAAACCTCGATTGCCTTGTAAGCCGCCTGTATGGATAGCGATTATTTTTGTACCAAGCGGAAAGTAATTGTTAGCTATCAGATCGTAAAGTCCGTAAAGCATTTTGCCAGTGTAAATCGGTTCTAGGGGAATACCGGTGCGTTGTTCAAACGTATTTATAAAGTCTAAGAGTGCGGGTGTGGTTTTGGCAAAGCCGCCGCAGTGATAATCTAGGTTGACTTGCCAATTATAAAAAGGGATTGCAATAAGTTTGGCAATGTCTGCGCGAAGAAATTCTGCATGATTTAATGCCGCAAAACCCAACAGATGTACCGTATTGGAGGCCGCTTTAATCATCCCCGCCAAGCTTGTTCCCGTGCCACAGGGTACACAAAGCCAATCGTAAGGGATATTTATTTCATGAATCATTTCGGCGATACCTTTCAGCGCTAAAGGTTGTGCGCCGCCTTCGGGTAGCCAATATTGTCGCGCCTTAAGGTTGGGTAAATCTTGCCAACCGTGGTAGTGTCTTAATTGCCGGTAATCGCCTCGAGAAATAAATCGCAAGTCCATGCCCCAATCCTGTAGGTCTTGTAAGGTGGGGGTCAGCGGTGAGGGGCATTCGCCACGAATATAGCCAATGGTTTGCAGTCCTAACATTTTGCCTACAAAACCTAGAGCATGTAAGTGATTTGAATATGCGCCGCCCATGCTAATTAGCGTGTGAGCATCACGTTCTAGCGCGTGACGGATGAGGTATTTGAGCTTGCGCCATTTGTTGCCTGAAATGATAGGATGCAATTGGTCGTCGCGTTTTATCCAGAGTTCGATGTCATGTTGGTTTAAGAGCGCGTCATCAATGCGCTCTAAGCTTGAGGCTTGAAAGGTTTGCTCAAGTGCCAGTAAGGCCGTATTCATGATGGACTTTGCTTTTCGTTGCGACATTCCCAAGCGATAAGGCTTGGGAATGTCGTTCAAGGTGGGTTTATGACTTGGCTAGTGAGCTTATTTTTTGATAAAGCCCTTTTAATTGACCGCTCATGTTTGACGGGCTTTGGGGCGTCTCAGTGATTGAGGGACTGGGTTCTTCAATCGGTGCGATCGCCTCGGGTTCTTCCGTAACTGGCTTTTTGAATAAACCAGACCATTGGGTTTTTAGCCCGGCGGTGATTTTATCCAATGTATTTTCATCGTTATAATACGATAAAACGACGTTAGCTTCAGGTATATGAATTGGCTCGGGTTCTGTCGGAATGATGATTTCGTTTTCTTGTGAATTTTGTTCTGGTTTTTTTGTGGCAAATACATTTTTAAAACGAGCAAAAGAATTTGGACTCGTTTTAGGCTCGGCTGGCGGCGTGTCTAGGATGAGCGGGGACTCGATGGCGGGCATAATGATTTCTGGTTCACTTATGGGGGCTGGTGATGACTCTTCAGTAATCACCTCGACTTGCGTTTCTTGAACCTCGATGTTGGTAGTTGATTTTTTCAATCCAAAATCTGATTTAACCGCATTCATTAGCTTAGCAAACAGTGCATTAGCGGGTTTGCTGGAGGGTGCTTCTTCTGGTGTGACGTGTGATGTTACCTCTATTGTAACTTCGGTCAGAGACAATTCAACCGGCTCAACTGGGCTTGCGAGTACCGCTAGGGGTTCTTCGACAACCGGCAGGCTTATTTCAGGCTCAGGCGCTTGACGGGGTAAATCATCCGCTACTATAACAACAGGATCTGGCGTGGCAATAATAGGGGCGGGCTTGTTTTTTAAAGCCGTCTCTAACTGTAAACGGGCTTGGTTAGATTGGTTGAGTTCATTGCATAACTGCATACGTGACCATGCCATACGTCCAAAATAGTGGCGATAGGCGTGATATTTTGTGTGCAGTTTGGCTAAACTCGCCTCTGATGTTGCCAGGTGTGCAGCGAATTCTTGTTGTTGCGTAACCCATTGCAGGGCTTGTTCTTCGTAGCTGCTGCGTAGCGCTTCTAGTGCTATGTCTTTTTCTGCCAGCATGGTTTGACCTGTTTGTAAGAACAGACTTAATTCGGCGCAACGCTGTTCTTCCGTCTCTAGTCGTTTAATTAAGCTGTCAACAAGTTGTTGTTGGCGCGTAGCCCATCCGTCTTCTGACACATCAGTGGTTATTTCTACATCAAGTTCTAAAGTCTGCTCTAGGCTTGTTAATAGATTATGTAGTTGCTGGTTGCGTTGATGTAATTGTTGTTCGAGAGCGGCTGTTTTTTCAAGTTGTTGGGTTTTGATATTGGATGCTTCTTCTATCTCTTGTATTTTTTCATGCGCTTTATTCACATTGTCTGATAATTGAATGCGCTCTTGTTCAGAGTTGCTTCGCTCGTCCGCTAAGGTCTTTGTCAATTGCTTAAGTCTGCGTTCGGAGCGGATGCTGATTAATAAACTGAGCAATAAGCTGAGAATAACGAAGCCGGCTGCGCTTATCAGTATTGAACCGCATAAGCCGTTTTCGATCGCGACTTGCTCAATCAGTGCTAAATAGTTTTCCATAAATCCCCCTTTATTGAATGACAGAGTGGCCATTCTTCATTATTAGTGAGTTAACTAAGACCGATTAAGGTCACGCAGTGTACGGACTTAGTTTTTCGTAAGTTATTCAGCTTCCCCTTTGAAAAGGGGGATTAGGGTGATGTATCTAAAAAATCTCCGCTAATCCCTATTTTTAAAGAGAGGCCTGAATGAAAAGTTTTTTACAACGCGGTCATACTAACTGATGTTAAGCAATGGCTCAATCTGCCATTTGTTTCACTTTTGAAAATGGTGGCTTGGGCAGTGTTCACCTCTCAAGCTGATAATCGGCCAGCCCGCACGGCTTGCAAACTCAGTCAGTTTGGCATCCGGATCAACGGCTACGGGATGTTCAACACGCTGTAACAAAGGTAAATCATTGTGCGAGTCGCTGTAAAACCAACTTCCAACTAGGCTTTCATTAGAATGAGTGAGCCAAGTTTCCAATAATTGGACTTTGCCTGTTTGAAAACAAGGGATGCCAGTCACTGCGCCAGTATATTTGCCATCAATAAATTCGGGTGTGGTTGCTAGTAGGTGAGGGATATCGTACAAGGCTACGATAGGTTCAGTGACAAATCGGTTGGTTGCGGTGATAACCAGTAAGGTATCGCCGAGTGCGCGGTGTTTGGCGATCAGTTGTCGTGCCGGTTCTAAGAGTACCGGTAGGATAATTTCGTTGATAAATTGTTCGCGCCATTGATAAAGCTGTTGGGTATCGTGCTCCGCCAATGGGCGCAAGGAAAATTGTAAAAATGCGTTAATATCCAACGTTCCTTGTTGGTATTGTTTGTAAAATTGTACGTTAGCCGCTTCATATTGCGCCTTGTCAACAACCCCCTGATCTACTAAAAACTGTCCCCACAAATAATCGCTATCATCCCCGATTAAGGTGTTGTCTAAGTCAAAAATCGCTAAACTCATATAAATCCTACAAAAGTAATTAAAAGCACATTGCGCTATGGCATAAGCACTTCTTTTATGGAACAATGGGAGCATTAAAAAACTATCCCTTGTCACACTATATCACACGCTGATTGACTGGCGAGGTTAAGATAATAACAGGTTTAATTAACATGATAGACTCTCAAGGATACCGACCCAATGTCGGGATCATCCTTTGCAATGACGAGGGTCGCGTGTTTTGGGCAAAACGAATGGGCGTGAACGCATGGCAGTTCCCGCAAGGCGGAATCAATCGGAATGAAGACCCAGAAGAAGCGATGTATCGGGAGTTGTGGGAAGAAACGGGCTTGCAGCGTCAGCACGTGCAAATATTGGGTCGAACGCGCTACTGGTTGAGGTATCAACTACCAGAGCGTTATGTCCGCAAAAATTCATTGCCTTTGTGCATCGGTCAAAAGCAAATTTGGTATGTATTGCGGTTATTGACGGCGGATAGCAATGTTCGTTTTGATCTTTGTGCTAAACCTGAATTTGATAGCTGGCGGTGGGTTGATTATTGGGAACCCCTTAATGACGTGGTTTACTTTAAGCGTAAAGTTTATCAAAAAGCCATGAGTGAACTCGGTATCATTCTCGTAACCCACGGTATCCCGGTCAATATTGACGGCTTTCCTAGCAAAAAAAAACAAAAAACCAAGGGCAAAGCTTAATAGCCTTCAGTGTCTTTCTCTAGCTCCGTTAATTTTTCAGGCAAACGATGAACAGTCGTAGCGATTGTTCCGTTAGATGTCAAATTGATCCAGCGATAGCCCGGCGATTTATCGTCCAGTCCAAAACCTTGGCTTTCGGGTTCAAACTGGAAACAGGTCGACGGTGCGCCTAATACACGGATGTGTTTTATCGATTTATCTTGTTCTTGATGGATGTGTCCATTAAGCACAAGCTTAACTTGTGGATGAGCTGTAATGATGTCCAAAAATTCTGCGCTGTTGTCAATCATCATGGTATCCATCCAGTGACTATCAGTCGGTAGGCAATGATGATGGACAGCAATCAAAGTCGACTTGTCTGGATAGCGCACCAAACAATTGCTTAAGAAATCCAATTCAGTTCCTTCCAAATACCCCTTTTCTGATCCGATGATTTGGCTGTTTAAGCTGATGATTTGCCAGTCTTTCATTAGGATTTGTTTGTTACAGTTGATGCACTCTGAGTTTAATGCCGCCTGCATCACGCTGACATCATCATGATTACCCGGTAAACAGATACAAGGCACACCGTATTTTTCAATTTTTCTCAAAATATAACGATAACTTTCCGCGCTTGCATCTTGTGCCAGATCGCCTGTCAATAAAATAATATCAATGCACTCATATTCAGCAAACGCTAACGATAAAATCGCCTCAAAATAATAAGCCGTTTTAATCCCTAGCAAGGTTCCTTCCGGATCGGCAAGAATATGTAAGTCACTGATTTGTAAAACGGACAAAGAATCCGAGGAAAGGCTCTCAGCTATGTAGGTCGTCATAGATTATTCAAGGTCTTTGCAAAGCACTTTAGAGTTTCTTTGCGGGTTATAAAGTGCCTTTAATGGCTCTGGAAGTTTACTCAAGTCGGATTGTAAAAAACCGCGCTCAATAAACCAATGCGCGGTTTGTGTAGACAAGACAAACAGTCTTTTCAAATTGAGCTGTTTTGCCTTACGGTAAGCATAGTCTAAAAGTCGATTAGCGCGAGCCGAGCCTTGATATTTTGGATGCACGGCAAGACAAGCCAGCACCCCTAATTGACGCGGCTGATTTGGATGTAAAGCCAGACAACCAATGATCAAGCCATCTCGGTCAATGACTAAATAATCAGCGATTTCCATTTCAATTTTTTCCCGAGAACGCTTTGCCAAAATGCCTTGTTGTTCGAGAGGTTTGATTAATTCCAAAATACCGCCAATATCGCTTAACACTGCCGGGCGTAATTCTTCAAACGGCATAGAGCTGATTAAGGTGCCAATGCCATCACGGGTAAATAATTCCAGCAACAAAGCGCCATCTTGACAACGATTAATCAGATGTACTCGAGAAATGCCGGATTGGCAAGCCTGAATCGAAGCTTTAAGCGGTTGGCTAATCGTATCGGGTAGTTGCGGATGTGCTTGTAAAAAAGCACTGACCTCATCCGTGGTCATTTGTTGAATGGCTGCATCATTCTCAGGATTCAAACAACTTTGTTCCGTCAACAAAATTAATTTTTCAGCTTTTAAGGCAATTGCGACGGCAGTAGCGACTTGTTCAGCGGATAAATTAAACACTTCACCGCTAGGTGAATAACCAATGGGCGAAATCAGGACAACATTATCTTGATCGAGTTGTTGGTGAATTGACACGCTGTCGATGCGTCGCACTTCGCCGGTGTGGCAATAATCAATGCCGTCAATCACGCCTAGCGGTTTGGCCGTGACAAAATTTCCTGAGGCTACTTTTATTTTTGCACCTGACATCGGAGAATTGGCTAAACCTAAAGACAGCAAGGCCTCTATTTCCACTCTCACCATACCAGCGGCTTCTTTAACGCATTGCAAGGCCAACGCATCGGTAATTCGAAGATTATTGTTGAAGCGCGGTTCAGCGTTTAATTTGCTTAACCGTTGATCAATTTGCGGGCGTATGCCATGTACCAATACCAAGCGAATACCAAGACTATTGAGCAGAGCAAAATCATGAACGTGATGATCAAAATCTTCTGCAAGCACCGCCTCGCCGCCAAAGGCAATAACAAAGGTTTTGTTACGATGCGCGTGAATATAGGGCGAAGAGCCTCTAAACCAATTGACAAAATGTGCGTAATGTTCCATGACTGAGTGAGGAATGACTCAAGGGTTGAGCGCAGGTTAGATAAAAGTATTTTCTTAGTATTCGGCTATGTTTCTAAACATTATGCCAAGCTTGTTAGGGGTAGGGCTAATTTTTTGTACTCGATTAAGGTTTGCGCGGATGTTTACGGTGCTGCCGTAGCATGACATAAAGCGCGACGGCGACGATACTGACCATAAAAATCGCGATGACGATTTGTTCGGCATAGTCTTTAATGAGTGCTTCATTATGTCCCAAAAAATAACCCAAGCCACTTAGGGCAGAGACCCAAATAAACGCACCGGCTAAGGTATAAGCAGAAAATTTTATATGATCCATCCGTGCTAAGCCGGCCGGTAACGAAATGAGATGTCGAATAATGGGCAGTAATCGCCCGATGAAGGTGGATATTTCACCGTGGGTTAAGAAAAAATGTTCAGCACGGTCAAAATGTTCGGTTGTGATGAGCAAAAAAGAACCATATTTTCGCAATAAAGGTCGGCCTAAACAACGCGCTACAAAATAATTGGCATAAGCCCCTACGAGACTGCCTGATGTGCCACTGAGAATGACCAGCGCCATATTCATTTTGCCTTCATGAACCAAATATCCAGCAGGCGGTATAATAATTTCGCTGGGAATGGGAATGATCGAGCTTTCCATTGCCATGAGTAGAAAAATACCGGTATAGCCCATTGAGCCGATGCTGGTGATGAGCCAGTTAATTAAGTCGTGTAGCATAGTTAATCTTTAAATAATGTAAGTCGCAATATAAACAAGCACATCCTAGGGATATTTTATTTCGAGTTCCCCTGAAGCTTGACAGATATATTCTTTACTCAACCTCGGCCTACTCACGTAGGTGCATTAGGTGTAGTGTTAACTGTTAGTGACCGCTCTCCTGAAGCCAAATAGCCATAGGGCACATGACCTGCGGTGCTCTGCGCGGCAAACGAGAGTAAAGCGACGTTACCGCGCATTGCTGGCTAATAATGGGAATGTAAAGAGTTTTTCTTAAATCACTGACATCCAAGCAGCTTGGAGAAGCATCTTATCTTGGTCGTCCGTGTAAACAACGTCTGTGCGCCGTCTTAGCTTAAACAGCGTTTCATTGCCACGCCAATATCTGTTGGGGAGCTGACAACTTCGATACCGGCGGCTTTTAGTACAGCGATTTTACCTGCGGCGGTGCCTTTACCACCCGTGACAATAGCACCTGCATGTCCCATGCGTTTGCCAGCGGGTGCGGTTTGACCAGCGATATAACCGACGACCGGCTTGGTGACGTGCGCTTTAATATAGTCGGCGGCATCTTCTTCTTCGCCACCGCCAATTTCACCCACCATGACAATGCCTTGAGTTTGCTCATCGTCTTGAAAACGGCTTAAGACATCCACAAAGTTCATACCATGAATCGGGTCGCCACCGATACCGACGCAAGTGCTTTGACCTAGGCCTTGTTGTGTCGTTTGGTGTACGGATTCATACGTTAAGGTTCCTGAGCGTGAGACAATGCCAATTGAACCAGGTAAGTGAATTTTGCCCGGCATAATACCTATTTTACATTCGCCAGGGGTAATCACGCCGGGACAATTAGGCCCCACTAATAACGCGCCTGTTCCGCTCATGGCGGCTTTAACCCGTAACATTTGTAAGATGGGAATGCCTTCTGTAATACAAACAATGAGTTTAATACCTGCATCAACAGCTTCGAGAATGGCATCAGCGGCGTAAAAAGGTGGTACGTAAATCACACTAGCTGTTGCGCCCGTAGTGCTAACCGCTTCTTGGACGGTATTAAATACGGGCAAGCCTAAATGGGTTTCTCCTCCGCGCTCAGGCGTTACGCCACCTACCATTTGAGTGCCGTAAGCTATCGCTTGTTCAGAATGAAATGTGCCTTGTTTGCCGGTAAAGCCTTGGCAAATCACTTTGGTATCTTTGTTGATTAAAATGCTCATGCGGCCTCCGCGAGTTTAACAACGTGTTCTGCCGCTTGTGCTAAGTCTTCAGCAGCGAAAATATTGAGTCCAGTATTGCTTAGCAATGCACGCCCTTGCTCAACATTAGTGCCTTCCAATCGAACCACGACCGGCACAGTGACATGAATCTGCTCAATAGCCGCCAAAATACCGGAGGCAATAACATCACATTTGACGATACCGCCAAAAATATTGACTAATACGGCTTTAACACTGTTATCCGATAAAATCAGTTTAAATGCTTCACACACTTTTTCGACATTCGTGCCACCGCCCACATCCAAGAAGTTGGCGGGTAATCCCCCTTTCAGTTTGACCAAATCCATCGTCGCCATTGCCAATCCGGCACCATTGACCATACAGCCGATATTGCCCTCTAAGGTGATGTAATTCAGACCAAATTTTTGGGCTTCATTTTCTTTATCATCTTCCTGTGCGGGGTCTTTCATGGCCAAAATGTCGGGATGAATGGCTACGGCGTTATCATCAAAATTGATTTTTGCATCCAAGACCAATAAGTCACCGGTATCGGTTTCAATTAATGGATTGATTTCAATTTGACTGGCATCTTTGTCGATCAATAAATCGTACATGCCTTGCATAATCCGTGTAATCGCTTTGTGTTGTGTACCTTGTAGACCTAAAGCATACGCCACTTTGCGACATTGAAAGCCTTGTAATCCGGCAGCGGGATGAATGGGCACGGAAATAATTTTTTCTGGCGTGTCATGAGCAACCGTTTCAATCTCCATACCACCCGCAGCGGAGGCGATGAAAATCAGGCGTTCAGTGGCACGATCGAGAACTAGGCTTAAATATAATTCGCGTTTGATGGGATAAATCTTCTCAATCAGCAACGAATGAATAGGCAAGCCTTTGTCGTCGGTTTGGATAGTCACTAATCGCGTTCCCAATAACTCGCGACTAAACGTTGCCACATCAGAGAGGTTTTTAGCCAGTTTGACACCGCCTGCTTTGCCTCGACCACCGGCATGGACTTGTGCTTTAACGACCCACCCGTCGCCACCGAGCTGTATTGCGCTTTCACTGGCTTGTTCGGGGCTCGTGGCTAATTGTCCATCGGGCACCGGTATACCATATGCCCGAAACAATTGTTTCGCTTGATATTCATGAATATTCATTGATTACTCCTGATTGAAAGGTTTGATGCGTTATCAAGATTTTAATTGCATTATCTTCCGTGTCTAAACGTCCTGTCATAAAACAACGGGGTTTTCACAAGTTTTTGCATCAATGCTATGATGAATGGCGAAAACTTGCTTGAGTGGTTATCTCATGATTGAAGGTCAGCAAAACGTCCCTCGCATTCTTTAACCCTAACAAATGTCCGTAAAATCTTAAATGCCTTGTTATTCTAGCCAACTACCAATAAAACGCTATCAATAAATCCTCAAATGACTGCAAATTACTCCGATACGCTATACCCCTGTCCGTTCTCAAAAGGCTATGGCATTCCTGCAAAACAAGCCTGGACGTTGCTTAAAGTCTTTGTTGTTTATCGCTTGATTTTGGCTAGTTTATTTATGGCATTATTTTTTAGTCGCCATGAAACCTCTTCTTTCTCATTAAAGAGCAATGACTTATATGTGTATAGTAGTCAGGGCTATTTAATTCTGACGGTCATTTCTATCATTTGTATTTTCTGGCGACTGACAGCTTATAGTACGCAAGCTCAAGCACTTATTTTTACCGATATTATTTTTTTGACCTTAGTAATGCATGCCAGTGGCGGTATTCATAGTGGAATTGGTATATTGCTGGCGGTTTCTATTGCAACTGGCGGTTTACTGATTGGTGGCTTATGTGCGATGTTATTTGCAGCAATGGCGAGCTTGTCAGTATTAGCTGAACAAATTTATACCAGTCAGACCCAATATTTTGAGGCATCAGCGTTTTCCTACAGTGGAATGTTAGGGGCTACCTTTTTTGCGATTGCCCTGTTGTCTTATATTCTCGCTAAACGCAGCGAGGAGATATTGCAACTGGCCGATCAACAAAAACAAACGATTGTTAAGCTGGAAGATTTAAATCAGTACATTATTCAGCATTTGCATTCTGGAATTATTGTCACAGATCGAGAACAGCGGATTCACATGACCAATACCGCCGCGCTGCGCTTGACTCATCTGGCGTTGACACCGCGAGTGTTAGGCGATATTTCGCCACAAATGTCACTCGCCTTCGAGAGTTGGCTTGCTGACACTAAACAAGATTCAGTATTACTCAATGTGCCAAGTCAACCTGAGGTTCTTAGCCGATTTATGTCATTATCCGCCAGCCATAAATTTTTTTATCTGATTATTCTGGAAGATGTCAGTCTGTATAACCAACGTTTACAGCAAAGTAAGCTGGCTTCTTTAGGTCGATTGACCGCCAGCATTGCCCATGAAATACGCAATCCACTGGGGGCAATTAGCCATGCCGCACAATTATTAGACGAAGAAGACGGCTTAAGTGAGCAAGATTTGCGGTTAGCCAATATTATTCAGACGCATTGCAAACGCGTTGATCGGATCATTCAAGATATTTTACAGTTGTCAAAAAGAAATGATTCCAGACGTGAAAAAGTGGCTTTGCATGCTTGGTTAGAACATTTTTTAGTCGAATTTAGTAACGAACAATCTATTGATGTAGAAACTTTCAAGCTATCCTCGACCAGCGAATCGTTAGTTGCCTTGATTGATCCCAATCATTTAAAACAAATTATGGATAATCTGTGTCAGAACGCTTTGCATTATGGCAATCCTGGAGCGCAACAAATGATTTTGCGGAGCTTGAGAATTTTGCATTCACCTTGTATAGAAATTATCGATAATGGAAGCGGTATCAGTCATGAACACTTGAAACATCTGTTTGAACCATTTTTTACCACGTCAGCTAAAGGTACGGGATTGGGCCTTTATATTTCCAAAGAATTAGCGGAACTCAATCAAGCAAAGCTGAGTTATTATTTAACTGATGATAACCGTAGCTGTTTTCGACTCAGTTTGTTAGATGCAGAAAAAAATCTGATTGAATTATGACCGCTCCCCTCGTACTGATTGTTGATGATGAGCCTGATATTCGTGAATTGCTGGAAATTACGTTAAATAGAATGGCCATTCAAACCCATTGTGCAGAAAACTTAACATCCGCTAAAGTCTTGCTCAGTCAGTACACGTTTGATCTTTGTCTGACAGATATGCGCTTGCCGGATGGTAATGGCCTAGAACTGGTTGATGAAATACAAGCCCTGCCTGAGCCGATACCGGTTGCGGTTATCACCGCGCATGGCAATATGGATACGGCTATCTTAGCGATGAAAAAGGGGGCTTTTGATTTCATTTCTAAACCCATGCAGTTAGCTAGCTTCAGACAACTGATTCGTGAGGCACTAAAACTCTCTAGCGAGCATGGTATACCCAGTAAAACTCGACGCATGGACACGGTGTTGTTAGGCGAGTCGCCATCTATGCAGAATATTCGCGCTAATATCGCTAAATTGGCACGTAGCCAGGCACCTGTTTATATCAGCGGTGAATCGGGTTCAGGAAAGGAATTAGTCGCCCGACTCATCCATCAGCAAAGCGCCCGTAGTGAGCAAGCGTTTGTCGCTATTAATTGCGGAGCTATTCCACATGAACTTATGGAAAGTGAATTTTTTGGTCATAAAAAAGGCAGCTTCTCAGGTGCTGTCAGTGATAAAAAAGGGCTAATTCAAGCCGCAGAGGGTGGTACGCTGTTCTTAGATGAAATTGCCGATTTACCGGCTTTGCTGCAAGTAAAATTGTTGCGCGTTATTCAGGAAAAACAGATTCGTCCTGTAGGAGACTCGAAAGAAATCCCGGTTAATTTTCGCTTGCTGAGCGCGACACATCGCAATCTTGCTGATATGGTAAAAGAAGGTAGCTTTAGGCAAGATTTATATTACCGTATCAATGTGATTGACCTGCATATACCGCCGTTACGAGAGCGGCGCAGTGATATTCCTCTACTCGTTGATTATGCTTTAGAAAAATTGGCGAGTGCAAATGGATTAGCAAAACCTAAACTATCTGATGCGGCATTAACGATGCTCCAACATTATCATTTTCCCGGCAATGTCCGTGAGCTTGAAAATATCTTAGAACGCGCTATCGCGTTATACGATGGAATCAAAATTGATAGTGCTGACTTGCATCTGGGCGTAGAAACGCCCGGAGCATCTCCAAAGTATGCCTCCAATAAGGGATTGTTAGAAAACTATCTTCACTCTATCGAAAAAAAAGCGATTCTACTTGCCTTAGAAGAAAACCAATGGAACAAAAACGCAGCCGCGAAGCAATTAGGGATATCGCTCAGATCTTTGCATTATCGGCTTAATAAACTCCAATTGGCTCTTTAACATTAGAGATGATATTGCGCCATTGTCTCAAGCTGTGTTAAAGCGGTTTTTATTAAGCTTTCAGTTTCCGCATCTAATTCATTGTTTTTATATATTTTTGACAACAAACCTTCAGCAACTAAAGCTTCTTTAATCCAGCGCTTCATAAACCGGTAATTGCCTGCGACAGAAGCTATCTCTCCTGTTTTAGGATTGCGAATACTGGATTTAGCTATATTGGGCGCGATGGTCGATTTAATGGGGGGCTTTTTCTCAGATGTCGCCGGTTTTTTTTCTGGTACTAGGGTTTTAATTACCGGCGGAATCGATTTAATTGGTTCAGCAACCATCGGCGTTACAATTACTGGGGTTGTTGTAAGGTCTTCGATAGGGCTTAAGTGAGTTTTTTGCTCATGAATAGTGCCATAGGCGATATAAGCGACAAAAATTGCTGCCAATGTAAAAAGTGTTTCAATCATTATTATTACCTTATCTCATTATTTTTCTTATTGTTGTGATTTGAACCCGACGGGCTCGATCAATCGTATTTCATCACAACCGAGTGCTTTTGAATATACCAGATGCCAAGTGGACACGTCATCTAAATGTCCGATAAAAATTGATCCGGCGTGATGAAGAATCACTTTAGGCAATTTTTAGCTAATTTTTTACCTCCAAATAAGAATGATTTGCATTTAAGTGCAAAATTACAGTATAGTTCGACCAAATCAACAATCATTT
The DNA here is from genome assembly GCA_903945375.1 of uncultured Methylococcaceae bacterium. Lineage (GTDB taxonomy): Bacteria > Pseudomonadota > Gammaproteobacteria > Methylococcales > Methylomonadaceae > Methylovulum. The sequence continues at coordinate 22,511 of CAJAVP010000045.1, forward strand.
GAAGGTCGTTTATTATGAAAACTAATGACAATTTTTTAAAAACTGTACGCTTACTTGGACTCGGTAGCACATTGCTACTGACTGGCAACACGGCTTATGCGCTAGAAAAACCTAAAACTATGGAGGAAATGTGGAAAATCATAGAGGCTCAACAACATCAGATTGATGAAATGAAAGTCAAACTTGCCGAGACTCCTAAAGAAGATGAACCAGCCTCTACGGCGACGAACAACGTAAAAAAATTAGAGCGCAAAACTGATGTGTTAAGTCAGGAGGTTGAAAAACTACGTACTAATTTAGCCATTCCTGAAGAAGCTAAATACAAAAGTGCTTATGGTTTAGGGCCGGCAGCCTCGAAAATCTATCAGATAGGTAAGGGCTTATCAATTGGCGGATATGGCGAAGCGATGTATCAAAACTATGTAGGTGACAAAGCAGCCAATAATACCAACAATGCTGATCTTGAGCGCGTTGTGTTATATGCGGGTTATAAATTTTCTGATAGCATTTTATTCAATAGTGAAATTGAATTTGAACATGCCACTACAGGAGAAGGTGCAGAAGTTAAAGGTGAAGTTAGCGTGGAATTTGCTGCCTTAGATTTTTTTATTGATCCTTTGGCGAATATTCGTACGGGCTTAGTGTTAATGCCCATGGGATTCATCAACCAGATCCACGAGCCGCCTTTCTTCTTTGGCAATAACCGCCCTGAAGTTGAAAGAAGAATTATTCCTAGCACATGGCGAGAAATGGGCGTTGGCTTATTTGGGCAAATAACGCCCAGCCTGACTTATACTACTTATCTAGTCAATGGGTTAGATGCCGGAGGCTTTCGCTCAAGTGGGCTAAGAGACGGACGCGGAGTAGGAAGTGAAGCCAAATCTGAAGATTTTGGTTATGTTGGTCGCCTAGATTACACCCCTCTTGCACTGACCGGCGTAACGATTGGCGGTTCCGCTTATGTGGGTAATTCGGGTCAGAATCAGATATATGCAGGCACTAAAGCGGATGTCTTTACGCAATTGTATGAAGGTCATTTGCAATGGAAATACCGTGGCTTAGAATTTCGTACTTTAGGCTCATGGGGGCACATTGATAATGCGGACATCCTCAGTGTCGCTGCTGGACAAACCATTGGCTCAGAAAACTATGGGTGGTATAGCGAAATCGGTTATGACGTAATGCCATTATTAATTCCAGCCAGTCTTCAATATCTCGCGCCATTTTTCCGATATGAAAAAATGGATACGATTGCTAAAGCACCCAACGGCTTTGCTGATGACTTAAGGCAAGACCGACAAATATACCAATTTGGTTTACAATACAAACCAATACCGAATGTCGTCATCAAAGCGGATTATCGTAACTTCTCTGCCAAACAAGGCAATTTGCCCGATGACTTCAACTTAGGTTTTGGTTTTATTTTCTAAATCCCAGTACATCCTCAATTAAACATCGCCAGCAGCCTCTTCTGCTGGCGTTTTTGCGACTACTGACTGTTAATGGATACACCATGAAATTATTTAAATTCATTTTAATAACACTGTTGATCAACGTCAGTCCGCCCAGTTTTGCTACCATTTTTTATAGTAAAAATGAAGCCATGGAACTCGCGTTTGGCAAAGGCACAGTTGTAGACTCTTTATCTTTATTTCCCGATGATGCAGAGATAACAAAAATCCAAGAGCTGGCCAAAAGTAAATTAGAGTCCGGCTTGTTTACGTTTTACACGAGCAAAGATTCACAAGGCAAACTCATCGGATATGCAGCGATTGAAACAAGCACCGTCCGCACCAAACCTGAAACCCTGATGATTGTATTAACGCCTGAGGGCGAGTTACGCAACATTTATACACTTGCATTTCATGAACCCCCCGAATATCTGCCACCTCAACGCTGGTATGACAAACTACTTAATCGACCACTTAAAGAGATGGATTTTAACCAAGGTGTCGATGGCATTACTGGTGCAACTTTAAGTACCCGCTCGGCATTAACGAGTATTCGTAAAGTCTTAGCGATTTATGAAGTCATGATCAAAAATAAGGAGGGTAACTGATGCGCTATTTTGTGACCGGTGAACAGCAACGCAAATCTTTGTTAAACCTCTTAGTGTTGATGTTCTTAGGTTATGTTGCCTTACTATGGGTGAGCAATGCCATGATGTATTTTCACCACATGGACTTAACGCCAAAGTCCGTCGTGGCTTATTATCTAGGTTCTGAGGAATTATTCACCCAAGCACGTAGTTATCAAGGTATGTTAGAAGTTTCACATTTTCATTTGTTTTCAATGGGAATGCTGATTGTGACGCTAACACACCTTATGTTAATGACTCAATTTTCAATTCGTTTAAAAATCTGGCTAAGCGGCTCAACGTATTTTGCCGCCTTAGCCGACGAAGCGGGTGGCTGGTTAGTACGATTTGCAGACCCTGCTTTTGCTTATTTTAAAATCGCGGCTTTTTTATTGTTGGAATTATCACTGGCTCTCTTATTAATCACCGTCATCAGCTCTTTGTTACGCGCCAGATTTCAGCCCCGTCAAAACGCGAATGCAGAAAAAGATGAGTAATCCCATTGAAAATGGCTTAAGAAATGATGCCAAAGCGGCAAGCTAATTAAACTTAACGCTGTTGTTAAAATCACCGTCATCGCATAAAGCCCGCTATCTAGTCGATAACGATCACATAGCACGATACCCAATACCATACTCGGCATAGCTAAATCTAACACGGCAGCGACTTTATGTTCGTTATCAATACTCATCGATATCGCTAAACCTAAGGCGACCATCGGCATCACCAGCATTTTTATGACCACGACAGGCAGCACATAAGGTAGGCTATGCCAACGAATTGACCGCCAATTTAAAGCTAGACCTAAGGAAAAAATCATTAACGGTGCGACGGTAACCGACAATTTTTGCAATACACCAGCCAGCCAGTCCGGTGCTGTTACTGCATTTTGATTAAGTGCAATCGCCAAGGCAGCCGCCCAAAAAGGCGGCGCATTGAAAAATAACCAAATCGAACGTGGTTTATCGGCGGCATCAACTTCACCCAAATGCCGAGCCAGCATAATACCAACAGTAAACAAGAACGGTGTGGCGGCAAATAAATCCATCTGAATGACAACTGACCGCGACCAAGTACCCAACACCTGCTCTAATACAGGCAAACCTAAATACGTGACATTCGGAAACGCAGCAGCCAGCATCACCGCACCCAAACGTTTGCCTTCAAACCGCAGCAACTTTCCCAACAAGCCCATGCAAAGCAAGGCAAAAGCAATCGCGCCCATACCTATTAGAGTATATTGCAAGGATTGCCAGCCAATCGTGCTAGTCCATAGTACATCGAGTACCAAAGCAGGCAACAAAATGTAGTAAACAACCGTTGTTAGCACCAAGCGTGTGTGTTCGGCCGAAAGACCGGCTGGAGAAAATAAACGCCAACTTGCGCCACACGCCATGATTACCGTCATTTGGATTAATGTTGAGTTCATCGGAGGTCTTTAATAAACAAGGAAACGTATTTTAACATTCACAGTTAAAACCTGTTCCAGTAAGATAGTCGTTGATTTTGAACACACCCATTTTTTTTTAATAACAGCTTACAGAGAAAAACACTATGTATTTAATGACGCGATTGTTTCAACTACCGCTCGCTATAGGTATTTGCTTATGGCTGAGTAGCTCCCTGTCTTTTGCCGAAACAGCGACAATGTCAACTATCGCTCCAAAAGAAGCGGCAACCATGCAAGCAAATAATCAGGCGATTATTCTCGATGTCCGTGAACTCAATGAATGGCAGGAACAGCATATTGCAGGTGTCATTCATATTCCACTCAGTCAATTGCAAGACCGATTGCCCGAACTATCACGTTACAAAAATAGCCCCATCATCACGCAATGCCGCAGCGGCAAACGCTCAGCACAAGCCCAAGAGGCACTTCAATCAGCTGGATTTTCAGCGGTTTATAATCTGAATGGTGGTTTGAATGCGTGGCTAAAAGACGGTTTAGATACCGCAAAGCGATAAACAACATATGTCAACTGTTCAATAAACCTGAATCAGGATACCTACCTGCAGCGTAACTATTAGTTACGTCATCTTGGCAGGGATTGTCCATCAGACAAGCCAAAGCAGCGGAGGGTGCACAATCGGCGGGCATTTTTTCGGTATCCGTTAAAGAATACCGGCATAATTCAGAAAAGTCTCGATAAGGCTGTCCGACATCGCGCGCGAGTTGTTGGACTAAAAACCGCCCGACTCCTGCACCTACTAATGGGCACGTATCGGGGATATGATGAGTCGCTCTCATGTGCTGATACGCGGCTTGGATTTTTTGCACATGTTGAGCGCGAATATCGGCTGCCATGTGTTGCCAGCGTGAAAGTTCGTTATGATGAAAATCACAACCGAGCATTCTTGCCAAGCGTCTGGCACTGTCCTCGATTGTTTTTTCTGCGCCGTCCGCCGTTTCGGTTTGATCATGCGCTTCATTGAGTTCACCTGTTAAGCGGTAAACATCCGCCATTGTCGCAAAATATTCTGCCATCACGCCCACTGTTTGCTGTCCATCTTTGACATGCGTTACTACCGCCATGACGGCGGTTCGCACAATACCGGTATAAACTAATTCTTGACTGGCTAAGCGTTGATAATCGGTATAGCCTTTGGCGTGTACTTTGCCGTTATTGAAAAATAAAATATCGGTCGTGGTGCTGCCGATATCCACCAATACGCCCGTCGTGATTTTTTGCGCGGCAAAATGGGCAGTCGCCAACCAGTTTGCGGAAGCAATAGCCAGATAATGCGCGGAGGTCACCTGTTCTGCCGCTAATAATCCATCTTTACCCGCAAAAATAAATTGTCGGTCATTACCCAATAAGGCTTTCATTGTCAATAGTATCTGCCTTACGCCGTCATCGCGATCCGCAAATAAATCAACTAATTCGCCGGTCATCGTCATGGCATGACAATACGCCGCAGTTGGTAACGCTGTCATAATGGCATTGACGGCTAATTGTAAGTGCGACAAGCCTTTCCATAACGGGCAAGGTTCTTGAAAAATAGCGATAATTTCTCCGGCAGGATTGATGAGCGCCGCTTTTACGTGAGCGCCGCCAATATCCCAGCCTATTTTAAAATGCTGTGTCATGGGGATTTACTGTAATTAAGAGGATATTCTGGCGAGTAGGTTTGATCGTTGGCAAGCCGTGCTGTAATTCCAGCACTAACTCGGCAACATTAAGACCTAGTGCCGCCTGTAAGCCTGTAAAAGATGTCGTTAAGCGTGGATTAATTTCCAGCACCAGTTTTTGTGCAGCCGTTTCAATTAAATCAATGCCGACATAACCCCACAGTTCCGGCATTGCACAAGCGATAGTTGTTGCTAAATCCGCGTAGACACGGGTGTCTGTACAATAATTGACATGTATCGACTGTAATTGGTAGTGCTGATTGACTCGCTGAAAATGCTGCAAATTGACCGATAACAGCCACGCCTGCCCGTGTCGAAATAAACACGATAGACTGAAAGTACGCCCTTCGATATGGGGCTGAATAATAAATTTTTTGCTGTTTTGTAACGCGCGATCAAACCCTTGCGGGTGACTGACTAAAAAACTATCGCTACAACCGGCGCCGTCAATCTGCTTGATGATCCAATCACCTGAATGACAACGGGCATTCTCAAACAATTCCGTTGGCACAGTGGGAATGTGGTGTTGAAGCAAGCGTTGATACGTTAAATATTTATTACCCGTCAACGCTACGGCGGCTGATGATGCGTTTAATAAGGGCTTACCAAAGGCTTCAACTTGCTCGCATAAACTTTGTAAAATACCATCGAACTCCGGTGCAATAGGCCAAACGGCATCCGCTTGTTGTACCAGTTTAGCAAAGCTGTCATGGCTGTTGTGTTCGGATGTAATCAGCACAATATCGACTGTCTGATCGCAAAGACAATGCTGTAAGCGACTATCCAACATCACTTGTACTTGGATCGTATGTAATTGGGCAAAACAGGCTAATAAAGCCTGAAGCATCAATTGACCTTCTTGAACCAAACTATCGGGCAGTGCTTGCTTATTAAAGCCGCCACCGGTGATATACTCAAAAATTAAAACTTTCATGGTTAGTTATTGATGAAAATAATTCCGGTCATCGACTTAAAAAATGGACTTGTTGTTCATGCCCGTCACGGTCTTCGTGAGCATTACCAGCCCATCCAATCCCCATTATGCCAATCCGCCGATATGTTCGCCGTTATGGAAGGCTTTTTAAAGCTGGCCGAGTTTGATACGTTTTATATTGCAGATTTAAATGCGATTACTCAGCAAGGTGATCATGAGTCATTGCTTAAAAAGGTTTTAGCCGCCTTTCCCGATATCCAATTTTGGCTGGATAAAGGTTATCAAGCGTATGAATCCCAAGCACGAACTCCGGTGAATTGTTTACCGGTATTGGGTAGTGAATGCTATCAAGACGACACACTTAATCAACTGAGTCTTTTTAATAAACGTTTTATTTTGTCTTTAGATTATTCGTTATCCGATGCCTTAGGTGCACCTGCCCTTTTTACAACGCCTGCTCTTTGGCCGGATAATCTTATTATCATGACCTTGGCACAAGTTGGCAGTCAGCAAGGGCCTGACTTTGCTAAGTTACGCCAATTCTGCAAAGATTACCCTAATAAAAATTTTATCGCAGCGGGTGGTGTTCGTCATGTCGAGGATTTAATACACCTCCAACAGCTCGGTATCAAACAGGCCTTAATAGCCAGCAGCCTGCATTCAGGCGCAATTAGTCAAAGAGATATTGAGACGCTAAAAAATCGCTAGGCAAAAAAATACCCCGACTAGCGGGGTATTTTTAAACACCGATATTTACAACTTATGCTTCGTTGTTAACAGCGAATGGGTGTTTGGCTTCTTTTTTGCCAGCAACCACTTCAGCGGCAGTTGGAGAACCTGCAACAGCGCGTTTCAGAGCTTCTTTAGTTGCTGCATAGTTGAATGATTCAATTTTTGCATCATCTTCAGCTTGCCAGTGAATGAAAACACCAACAGAGATAAACAAATCATCTGCTTCGTCAGCTGGGATAGTGCCATCTTCAACACAATCAGCAACCGCCATAGCAACAGCACGTTGTGCTGGTCCAAACATTTGAACTGCTTGTTTTGAACCTTTGATAGTTACTTTGTTGAACAAAATAGTGGCTGGTTTAACCATCAGGTTAGGTGCAACAACAGCTAACAAGGTAGAGAAACCGTCTTTGTTGTTAGTCAATGCATTTGCAAATGCAGATTCAGCTGCTGAACCACGTGGTCCAATGATCAAGTCAATGTGAGCAATTTCGTTGCCTTCGCCGACTAAAGACTCGCCAACACACAATTTATTAATTTTCGCCATGTTTGTTTTCCCCTGTGAGAAAAGATTTAAAGATTAGCTAATAGGGACACTTGCGTGTCTGTTTACTTGTTCTGTTGAACAAATTTGTTTGAAGACTTATGTAAGTCTTCCAAAAATACGGTAAAAACCGTTGCAACAACCATATCCGCTGATGTGCCAGGATTAAGATGCAAGGTTTTAAATTCGCTATCTAGTTGATAAAGCAATGGCAACAATAACTTAGGATTATCCGCTGTGGACAAAGCGTGAGCCAACAAGGTCATTTTGTTGGCTACGGTGTCGTTATAGCGTGTACCGTATTTTCTTTCGATGTGGCTATCAGGAAATTGGCTTAACAATGCCGCATATACAGCAAGTGCTGCCCAACTCCTATCTGCCCATTTATCGGCGCTATTATAGTATAGCGGCACGCAAAAATCGAAAATATCTCCATAAGCACTGACATATTGTAAGGCTATACGATCTTTACTGGCGGCAATCGCCATCGCTTCGGTCAGCGTCACGTCCGGCTTATCCTGCACATCCTGTTGATCTGAAGCACCTAATCCACCTGGTGCCGCCAAACTAATCGCTTTAAAAACCCACTCGGCATCACTCATTGTCGTTGCCGCTAAAACATGTTGCAAGGCGGCTCTTAATCCTAATTCAGAATAATGCACAGCGGTCACGGCCTCAAACAACGGCGCACAGAGTAAAATGATGCCTAAATTAGTATTGCATCCCACTGCCTCGCGGGTGGCTTGAACGGCATAAAAAATCTTTTCACCTAAGCTATACTCAAGATGGCATAACGGCTTGGCGCTAACCGTGGCACTGCGCCTAAAATCAGCAACCGTCATATCATGACCCTCGGCAAAAACACTGACATTACCTGGTTTGAACGCCTGTAATTCGAGTTCACAAGCATCTTGATAGGCTTGCATAAGAACGCCGACGTCAATCATAAGCCAGATAGCGCTTCAGTAAATCAGCTACTAATAATTCGGCAATATTTAATCCGCAAACGCTTTCTAAGCCTTTCCAAGCCGGAATACTATTGACTTCAATCAATAGATAATTGCCTTGTTGATCTTGAATAATATCCACACCGGCGTAATCCATATCCAAAATAGCCGCCGCTTGAATCGCTAAATGAGCTAATTCAGGCTGAATAGCGACGGATTCACAAGCCGCCCCGCGTGCAACATTGGTCAACCAATACTTACCGCGCCGGCGCATCGCCGCAACCGCACAGCCATTAATCACAAAAACACGGATATCCGAAAAACCCTCGCCCGCACAAGGCACAAAACGTTGTAGATAATAAACGCCTTGGCTACTGGTTAACCACAGTAAATCGCAAGATTTTTCCAGACGCCGAATGCCTTCACCTTGTGATCCAAACAACGGCTTACTAATCAGCAAATGACCATTTTTTAATTCCTGCTCTGCTATACGCAAGGCTTCGGTTCGGTCACGTAACACCCAGGTCAGCGGCGTGGGCAATCCGGCACGGTGTAATAAAAAACTGGTCATGGCTTTATCAACACTAAACTCAATTGCACGCCCATCATTGTAAACGGGGATGGTCTGACGTTTTAAGGCCTGTAAGACATCCAGATATAAAACCACTTCTGCTAATGATCCTCCCGGTACGCCCCGCACAAAAGCCGCCACTGGCAAACGTTCTTCAAAACCGGGAATAATTAGGCTGTGCTGGCAAGCGCCGATCTGAAAATGACAATCCTTTAATGAAACAAAAACACTGCCCAAGCCCCTCGCCATAAAGGCCTGTTGTAATTGTCGACCGTGCCAACCGGGATCGTCTGTAAAAATTGCTATATTGCCCAACATGTAGAAATTTTGTAAAAATCAGAACTAGCTAACTGAAAAACTTTCGCCACAACCACATGTGCCTTTGACATTGGGATTATTGAATTTGAAGGCCTCATTAATGCCTTCTCGACAATAATCCAGTTGAATGCCATTAACGATGGCCAAATCCTGTGGCGTGACAATGACTTTAACGCCAAAGGCTTCAAAGACCTCATCACCTTCTTCTATCGTATCGGCGTAATCCAGAATATAAGCAAAACCTGAACAACCTGATTTTTTAACACCCAGCCTTAAACCAAGGCCACGCGTACGTTTTGCTAATTGTTTTTGAATTTGCCGTGCGGCATTTTCAGTCAATGATACCGACATAACTACCTCTTTTATACTGGGCTCAGTAAGCCTTTTAATAGGTCAATGAATTTTAAAATTTCTGCTTCCGTATTGGACTTGCCCAAACTGATGCGGAGTGCTGATTTTGCCTGCTGCTCACTCAATCCCATTGCCAATAACACAGGACTCGGCTTTCCACCGGCACTAGCACAGGCCGAGCCACTTGAAACGGCGACTCCTTTTTGATCTAAGCGCATTAATAACATTTCGCCATCTACACCGGCGACACAAAACATCAAGGTATTTGGTAATCGCTCAGCAGTTTGAGCCAAGATCGTGACCGAAGGCACGGTACACAATGCCTGCTCAAGCAAATGCCGAAGATAAAGAAGATGCGCGTTACGTGCTGAACACTCCGTCAGTGCTAATTCAGCGGCTTTACCAAAGCCGACAATAGCGGCGACATTTTCAGTTCCCGCCCTCAAACCGCGCTCTTGCCCCCCCCCAAAAAACAAAGGTTTCGTAGCGGAGATATCCGCAACAACCAAAGCCCCACAACCTTTAGGCCCGTAAATTTTGTGGCTAGACAAGGACATGAAATCGACGTGTAACTGCTTAAACGAGAGAGGGATTTTACCTAAGGCTTGAACCGCATCCGTATGCACTTGAATCGAGGCGGCTTTGAGTGACTCAGCATAACGCGCAATATCCTGAATAACGCCGGTTTCATTATTTGCCAGCATGATTGAAACCAAATGAGGCGGCTTTAAACATAATTGCTCAATCGCTTCTGACTGAATCAAGCCTTGATTATCCACACCAATCAGCGTCAACGGATGCGCAAGGCGAGATAAAGCCTGTGCAGATTCAGTGATCGAAGGGTGCTCAACCGTCGATATCGCCAAACCAGCCTGATCTGGCAAACAAGTTAACGCCATGTTATTGGCTTCAGTCCCCCCACTGGTAAAGATAACTTGAGCCGCTGTCGCTCCACATAAAGCGGCAAGCTGCTCACGAGCCGTATCTATCGCACTTCGGGCGAGTCGACCATGACGATATAAAGCAGAAGGATTACCATAAAAATCTTTCAGAAATGGTAACATAGCGTCCAACACCCGCTCATCCAGCGGGGTTGTTGCATTATGATCAAAATAGATCATAACCGCTTAATTAGATGCTCGCTCTTGTTCCAACCAGCGTATTGACTTCAATAACGTGCTGAGCCTCTTGCTCTTGGCGATTGGCAATTTCTTTCACACTATGCCTTGCCAACAATTCACCCAACGTAATGCCTCTAAGATATTCTCTGATTTGATCACTCAAACCCATCCACAAATCGTGTGTTAAACACGCTTGTTCTTTTTGACAATTACTCTCACCACCACATTTAGTTGCATCGACATGCTCATCCACAGCGGCAATAATGTCGGCGATGTTAATTTCATGCGCTGAACCGCATAAGGTATAGCCACCACCTGGGCCTCGTACCCCTTTAACCATACCGGCACGTCGCAAGCGAGCAAATAATTGTTCCAAGTAAGAGAGCGAAATCGTTTGACGAGTTGCTATCTCCGTTAATGTAACTGGCTTAACTTGGCTGTGATAAGCCAAATCCAACATTGCCGTTACCGCATATCGACCTTTAGTAGTTAAACGCACAATTCCTTCCTTATAAACAGTTTATTATTGTGGTTACTATACTTAACCAAGTTAATTAGTCAACTATTAATCCATGTAAAAACATAAGTTTTTTTAAAAAGCTAATTTCAGCTTAAAACACAATGTCTGAATTAGGGACGTTTGCTTCCACGTCGCGGTGCACGTTGCGGCTTTCTGGGTTCACTACCGGATTTTTGGGTTTTAGAAGACGGTTTTTTAGTATGGCGAAAATCTTTTTTACCCGTTGTTTTGTTGGGCAAATGTTTTTTAGGAGCATCCATAACTTTTAGCGAAACCGGTTCATAGCCCGTATCGGCAACCCGAGGAATTTGCCGTTTTAAAAAGCTTTCAAGTTCTGATAAGGCATACGCTTCTTCGGGGCAAACCAAGGAAATCGCGATACCCGACGCACCCGCTCGCCCTGTACGCCCAATCCGGTGTACATAATCTTCGGGCGTTTGCGGTAAATCAAAATTGACGACATGCGGCAAATCATCAATATCTAACCCACGCGCGGCAATATCCGTGGCGACCAAAACCGCGACTTTACCCGTCTTGAATGCATCTAAGGCTTTATTACGCGCCCCTTGAGTTTTATCACCATGTAAAGCTGCCGTTCTAATACCATCGGAAATGAGTTGCTTTTCTAAGCGATCAGCACCGTGCTTGGTTCGCACAAAAACCAAAACTTGTTGCCAGTTATTGCTACCGATTAAATACGAGAGCAGTTCACGTTTATATTCTCGATCAATGCCATAAACCTTTTCGCTCACATTGTCGGCGGTGGCATTTTGCTTTGCAATATCGACCGAGATGGGATTATTGAGTAACTGCACGGCAAGCTGCTTAACACCGCTAGCCACTGTCGCAGAAAACAACAGACTTTGCCGCTGCTTGGGAATCAATCCCATAATACGGCGGATATCCGGCAAAAAGCCCATATCCAGCATACGATCGGCCTCGTCAAGTACGAGAATCTGAATAGACGATAAATTAACATGTCGCTGCATGACATGATCCATCAAGCGTCCCGGCGTTGCGACAACGATATCACAGCCCCGCCGCAGATTACGTCTTTGCACACTAACGCTTGCGCCCCCAACAATCACTTCCGACTGTAAAGGCAAATATTTCCCATAGGTTTGCACACTTTCATAAACTTGCTGAGCGAGTTCTCGAGTGGGGGTCAGAATTAACGCCCGCACACGACGCGGCATTTGGTGCAAATCGATATCTTCAGCGAGTAGTTGCAGTAAGGGCAAAGTAAAACTCGCAGTCTTACCCGTGCCGGTTTGTGCGCCAGCTAAAATATCTTTGCCTTCGAGAATTAACGGAATCGTCTTTTGTTGTACGGGCGTAGGAGTGGTGTAACCTTGTTCGGCTACCGCATTAAGCAATGCTTCGGATAAACCGAGCTGTTGAAAAGTCATTAAAACCTCTGGATATTAAAAATAATGTGGAAGGGCAAAAATCGCGGATGATACGGAACTCACCCCCCCGTCATGTTCATATAGCGCAAAATAATGGGTTGCTCATGAAGAGTAAATTCGTGCCGTTCTGGCTTAAGTGGCATCGCCTCGATAATGACCTGCTTTAAGGTCTCTGCATCACCAGGATGCGCTCTAAGCACTTGTTTTAAATCGACCGAATGCTCATTGCCCAAACACAATAATAAACGTCCTTCTGCGGTTAATCGAACTCTGTTGCAAGTGCTACAAAAATTATCGCTATGCGGTGAAATAAAACCTACCTGTGTATCCGTACCGATGACATTGAAATAATTTGAAGGCCCGCCCGTACGTTGAAGGCTAGGCTCTAAATTAAAAGAATCACGTAAATCAGCCTTAATCATAGCACTGGGATAAAACGCCTCTGCTCGGTTATGTTGCAAAACTACCCCTAAGGGCATTTCTTCGATAAAGCTGATATCGATACCCAAATCGACAGCAAAGCGCACTAACTCGATGACTTCTAAATGGTTACGATCTTTCAAAATCACGGCATTTATTTTAATGCGCTGAAAACCTGCTGATTTTGCGGCTTGAATACCACGGATTACTTGCTTTAAATTACCGGTACGGGTGATCGCCTTAAATTTATCCGCATCCAAAGTATCCAGACTAATATTCAGACGTTTAACTCCCGCCGCTTTAAGAGCAGACGCATAAACCTCTAACTGCGAACCATTGGTCGTCATAACCAGCTCAGTAAGGCCTTCAATTTGCCCCAGTTTTTGCAACAAACCTAAAGCACCTTTTCTGACTAATGGCTCACCACCGGTAATCCTGATTTTTTTAACGCCCAATTGTGCGAAAACAGCGGCAACCCAATAAATTTCTTCCAGCGATAAAATTTGCTCACGTGGCAAAAACGTCATGTCTTCTGCCATGCAATACACACAGCGAAAATCACAACGGTCGGTAATGGAGATTCTTAAATAATCAACCGTTCGACCAAAACGGTCAATTAATACGGGAGCGGCTTTTGAATGTGACATAACGGAGTGAAATAGTCAGGATAATAGCACATTCCCAATCAAGTCGCTAATTGCCAGCAATTCTCATTAAAACATTCAACGTAAATTAAGGCGTGCAGGTTTTGCCTCACTGTCATTAGGTTAGGAGTTAATATATTAAAAATCAATATGTTGAGGGTTTTGTTAATCCCCCCCAGTCCTCCTTTTTCAAAGGGGGAAGACTGTTTCATGTCCTGTCAGAGAAAAAGCCAATAAGCCCACCCCCTTTGAAAAAGGCGGTAGGGGATTTATCAACATAACTATCTGCTTTATGGACGATTTTCCTTAACTTAATGGCAGTGAGGCTTTGCCTGCAAGCAAGCAAAGCTTGCACTCCACGCGTTATAGTCTATGAAATCGCTGTAAGTAAAAAAATGGGGGTAAGTAAGGCAGGGAGGGCTGAATAATTGCTAATCAGAAAAATTACAAGAAATAGTAATAAGGCGACACAGTAAACTTAATAATTCAGATTGTTTATTGGTTTTCGTTTTTTTAAAAATAGATTTCAAATGTGTACGTGACGTATTTAGGCTAACACATTGATCTTTTGAATAATCCGTAATAGAAAGACCTTTTAAAAGTGCCATAGTTAAATTTAACTCAGATTTTGTCAATTGATACAAATTTTGAATAAGATTTATCGCCTCATTATTTTCTTTAAGCCGAATATCTAAAAATAAAATCAATGTATAGGAAGAAAATTCATTAATTAAATTCTTTTCGGTGACAAAAAAATTTAGATTATCACTAATATAGAAATCTTTAATTCCATTAATAGGTCTTAGCAAAAATACCTGTTGTAAATATGGGAAGTCTATATTATCTAGTTTAATTACATGATTGGTATCATTATCAGTTAAAAACTTATGTGCAGAGCTATTAATAAACTCTATATGACCTAAATGATTGCTAATAATAACAGGGATATCTAGCGTATTATAAATCTCAAAAAACAAGAGTCTTTGTGACAGTAAATTTTTTTGGCTAATGAGTTGTTGAATGACTGTTTTTATATGAAATGCAAAACGTTGACAATTATTTAGTTGTTTATTGCTAAACTCAATATTTTGTGAGCGCAAAATGATACAAAAAATAAAATCAATGTTATTAGTAGTAATAGGAAGACAAAAAACGCTATGAACAGTAATAGAGTAAGGTTGTGTAAAATGATCTACTTCATTAATTAAGTTAGGATAAATAGACGTTTTAAAAATTAAAATATCATCATTTGATTTTTTAATAATCTCAATTAAGTCATTAAATAGTAACTTAAAGTTTTGGCACAACGCATTATCATCACGATACCCTGTATAAATTGAAGAAAAAACCTGTCTTTTTTGGGTTACTTTGTTTTCCTCTATCAGAAATATATCAACATTACTTATATATTCAGCACATGATTTTAAGGCATAACCCCATTCATTTTCATTATTCCTAACTGAATATAGCGTTTCTACAATATTATCAAATTTATATTGATTCCACATAAAAAATACAGAGTTATGACAATTGGAGGGGCACGCGCTTGGGGATTAGCCACGGGTGCGAATCGTTTGATGTGTGTTGTGTGAACAGTATTGTGTGTAGGGGGGGGGGGGCTGCAATCTATTGATTTTTATATGAAAAATAGCCATTTGACACCATCACCTATTTGAGTGAAATACCACGAATTTTCGTTTAAAAAATCATATAGAAAAATAAATCAAACGGAAAATTTCTGTTCTTTTTTGAAAGTATAGGGTATTTCTTTCAAAAGCACTATCACCTAAATGGGTTATAAATGGCAAAAAAACTTACAAAATATCACCCATTTCGGCGATTGTAGGAATGGATTGAGCGAATTATCCTTAACCTCAGCAAGCATTAAGTCGACTCCCCCTTACTGGTATCAACGAGTAATAATCTACCAATTTACTCAGGTTGAATTTGTCATGAATGAATCAAAAAAGATGGTGTTAGCAAGCGGTACGCTCAGCAACATTGTAGCTTTATCGGTTACTCACCCTTTGCCAACAAAATCGGTGAGGAAAAAAGAATTTATAGCTCCCATGCTCCGCTGTCCCGTAGGAACTTAAAGTTGAGTACCAACTAATGCTGAACCATTGTCCAGACAAAAAACATCTTAATTTAAATACGGCTGCACATGCCGCCACTATAACTCAATAGGAAATACCGATGGCGATCAATGCGACAAAGCAAACCATAACAAACAATGCCACAGCTGATAAAACATCACCCCGATTAAACATCAGCAGCGATCATAGCGTACTGAAAGCCGGCGAGACGGCCACAATCACCTTTACCTTCAGCGAACCAACCCAAGACTTTACTGCTGGTGACATCACCGTCAGTCGCGGCACGATCAGCAACCTGATCAACAGTGGTGATGACAAAACCTACACCGCTACCTTCACGCCAACCGCTAACGTCAACACCCTGAATGCTAAAATAAGCGTTGCCGCAGGCAGCTATAGCGACGAAGCGGGCAACAAAGGCAAAGCCAGCAACAGCCTAACGTTCACCGGTGACACCGCCGCGCCAACCGTAGCGATTAGCAGCGACAAA
>CAJAVP010000046.1 GCA_903945375.1 uncultured Methylococcaceae bacterium
AGCGAAGACCCCGGTAGCAGCTTTGTATTAGGTGATGTCGTAGTCAGCAATGGCAGCTTAGGCGCAATCAGTGGCACAGGATTAACCCGCACCGCGACCTTCACACCCACGGCAGGTCTAGCGAGCGGCAACGCCAGCATCTCCGTGACCTCAGGCACTTACACCGATGCGGCAGGCAACACCGGCGGCGCGGGTACAACACCAAGCCTCAGTATTGACACACTCGCGCCAACGCTAAGCATCAGTAGCGACAAAGCCAGTTTAGTCGCGGGCGAGACCGGAACGATTACCTTCACTTTCAGCGAAGATCCGGGTTCAAGCTTTGCGTGGGATGGTTCCAGCGGCGACATAACTGTCAGTGGTGGAACTTTGGGTGCGATTAGCGGCAGTGGTGTAACCCGTACCGCCACCTTTACGCCTGCCGTTAATCAGGTAGGTACGGCAAGCATCACCGTGACCTCAGGCACTTACACCGATGCGGCAGGCAACACCGGCGGAGCGGGTACAACACCGAGCCTCAGCTTTAATACGTTGGTCTATACCTCTGTTGATGGGCTAGGCTCTTTTGGTGGCACAACCGAATCTCTTGATGCAGCCAGTGGTATTTTTAATTTTTCCGACATCTTTTCCACGGGTAATAGTGTTGCTATTTCCAATTTTGGGGCAGATGACAGCATCACAATTACTGATGGGGGGAACGGTGTAACCTATGGCGATGATGGTGTAGATGTAACATTGACAGTGAATGCCAGTGGAACGGTTTCAACAATATTGTTATTAGGTGTGTCCCAAGATAATACTGGAATAACGACTGTTGACTTTGCTAGTTTCAACTCACTTACTGTAGGTAATCTGAGTATTATTTAATTTTTACGCCTATTTGGCATCTATTTTAGGAGAGGATTTATGGCACTAACGCATAATTTTTTTGGTATTGAAACAACAACCACACCGGAATGGACCGTTAGTAACGGGATGGTCGCTAAGGTGGTCGACGCAGCTGGCGCACAACGTATTCGTGTTGCCTTAGGTGGTAAACTGGAAATTCAAGGTAGTGCGGGAGCGAATATTTTTACCTTGGAAGGTGTCAGACAAGCTGATTGCTATATCTACCGTGCTGGATCAACGGCGATTATTTTCCACAATGGTGTCGAAATTTTTCGTGACACTATGACTGCAGATAGTCAGAGTATTGTGTTTGGTGGGGATTCCAGTAATACCCAGATACTGACGAGTAGCGGTGGCTTTAAGCTGGGGTCGACAACACTGGTCGCCCTTGAAACCACGGCCCCTGTTTTTGCCAGTGCCGCAGTGCATGGTGCTAACTTAGTAATGAGTTATACCGAAGCTAATGTACTCGATCCAACGCATATCCCAGATGTTGGGGCTTTTAACGTCATGGTCAATGGTAGTGCCAACGCAGTGACGGCAGTTGTTGTAAATGGTTCGGCTAAAACAGTTACGTTGACATTAACGTCAGCAGTAGTCGCGGGTCAATCTGTTACTGTGGCGTATACAGATCCGACAGCGGGCAATGATGCTAATGCCATTCAGGATGCCGCAGGAAATGACGCAGCAAGTTTGGCACCAATTACTTTGGATACTGTAGCTCCCACACTGATTTTAAGTTCACCATTAGACAACGCCATTAATGTGAATGCAACAGCGCCTATCGTGCTGACCTTTAGCGAGAATGTCGTTCCTATCAGTGGCGGTATTATTTATATCAGCAAAAGTCCCGATGATCCGAATATGTATATGATCCCAGTAACTGACTCACAAGTAGTCATTAATGGATCTATCGTCACGATCACGCCTACGACCCCCTTAACCAAAGGTACAACTTACAATGTGCAGATTAATCCGGGGGTATTAGAAGATAGCTCGGGTAATGATTTTGCAGGCATTACCACCGTTCAATCACTTAACTTCAGCACGCTCGACAATATAAACCACGTGGTAACCATGAACGCTACACAGTCAGATGATTATCTGACTAATGGTGTCGCGTTCGGCTTTGGCACGGCGATCACTGTTACGGGTAGCGGAGCCGTATTAGCTTCTCAGGCAGGCACTATTCATAACTTAGGCGGAACCGATATTTCTCTTAATGCGAGCGATAACCTAGTGTCACTGTCCGTATTGCAGGCTGAAGAAACCTTAGTTTATGGTGGCGTGTCATTTGACCATAGCGATGTTATTACTGTGTCAGGCATCACGCCTATTGCACTGGCACCGTCATTGATTAATTTGGGTGGAAACAGTATTACGCTCGATGTCAATATCGATACCAGTGCATCAGTAGCGATGAACGCATCTACAGCCATTAATGTGACTGCGGGACATTGGTTTTTTAACGCAGTAAATGACAATCTGACTTATTGGGATAGTGCAAACAGCACTTCTCACACTATTGCCTTAACCGGTGTGATTGATGTCACAGTTACTGGTGCAGGGGTAATCACTATGACACTGTAATTTAACGGTTAAATTTAAGTGAAGAAGATAGACATTATGAAATTTATTATGACAACAAAAGGGTAATTTATATGGCAACTTTGACAGGCGCGGCACAGCTGGCTCTTTTGGGGAGTTATACGCCCGATACGACTTCAGCAGGAGTAACCATCTATACCGTAGATGGTCAAAAATATGAATTTATTGATGATTTTGTACCCGGTTCTGATTATTTGGTTGTTGCTGATGGCACATCTAGAGTTTTCCTTAATGACACAACGGGTTCATCGATTATTGTCGGCAACGATGATATCTACCTCAATGCAGAAGGTTCTAATGGGGGTAACAAAATAATTGTTGGCAATGGTAACAATGAATTGTGGTTATCAAATGGCAATGATGCTGTACGAGTTGGGCAAGGCAATAACATTATTAATGCAGGTGCTGGTGATGACACTATCACAGCAGGTAATGGCAATAACACCATTGTAAGTGGTGATGGTAATGATGTGGTTAGAGTAGGTAATGGCAATAACACCATTGATACTAGCGGTAATTCCGTCTCTGATAGAGACGTTGTTATTGTTGGTAATGGAAACAACCAAATCATAACTGGTCAGGGCGAGGATACAGTGAAAGTCATGGGTAATGGTGCCGGCAACAATCGAATAGATACTGGTACAGGTAATGACAACATTAGTTTAGCTGCTGGGACTGGTGTTGACACCATCGTTAAGGGTTCTGTTAGCGGTGAAATTGACACAGTGACGGGCTTTGATACAGCGCATGACAAAATCGCGCAAGCGGCAAGTACGGTATCGAGTACGGTTATCTCGGGTAACGATACAGTTGTTACCTTTAGTGATGGTTCACAAGTGGTTTTGGTCGGTGTGCAAATAGCCGATTCTTCCAGCTTTTTAGTATCTTAGATGGTAACACTCAGCCCTCAGCACATTATAAACGCAGTGGGCTTATAGTTAGCGTGGGCTGAGTAAAGCTTTTAATTAAGAGCAGATTTTAAAAAATGAAAGAAGAAACTGTGTTGACTGAAAATAATCAACTTAAGGAAATGGATATGACTCACTGCCAATTACCGGTTATTTACTTATCTGATTTGTTAATTATTCATGTGCCATCAGCGCAAAAACTAATGCAACCGCTGTGTGTGAAATTAAGTAGCATTGTTGTAGAAAAGACTGTTGTGATAACAGTGCTAGGCTCTGTTTATCACTCTATTGTTTTAGCTTTGCCCTGTAATACGCCTTGTTCAGAAGAAACGATTGAACTATTGGACGCAAATGAATTAGATCTTTCAACACAAATTAAAGACACAGATTGGTCTTTTTTAAACACGCTTTTACCTGGACAGTTACCTCATTTACACAACGAATTAACGCATTTACTCCAGAATGATTTGGCAATTATTAGCCAACAAACGCACGCAGCACTGTGGCAAATCTTTGCACTGCAAAACACTGACATCCTCTTACTTGAAGACGGGCGCGTGTACATACACTTTACTTATCCGCTCTTTGATTGTGTTGATACCTTCGCAACACTTAAACTAAATGATGTTGCCTGCGAGACATTTTCTATTGCGCTGCGCTTTATACAAGGTCATGTTTATGGCTTAAGCCAACAAAGCGTCCGTTTTCAGGATATTGACGCCGCGCACTCCGCGCTATTCACATTGGCACACGACAATCATCTTATGCTGACATTAAAGCCACTGCGCTCAGCGGCTGATGGTAACGCGCTGTTATCAGTATTTGCACCCCTTGAACCTGCCAAAATAAGTGCGGCAATCATCGGTTTAGAAGGCGATGTAGTACAGGGCTACTGTTTTGATGAACTCAAACCGTTTAAGGTGTTAGCACTGGATGTTTATCTCAATGGTTGCTATCAGCAGCGTGTACTTGCCGATAGACACACTGTAGACGCAAAGGGTACACGCTTAAATTGTGGCTGGGCATGGCAACTTGATCAAACCTATTTGCAGGGCGATAGATATGACATTGATCTCGTGTGTGTGGAAACTCAGCAACGTTTATCAGGATCACCGTATCGTTTAGGCTGTGATAGCTTCGATGCAAGCTTTCAAATAACCGACGGACGCTGCCTGTACGGTCAGCTTAACGCGCGTAGTATCCGCCAAGTTTTCCCCGTGTTTCAGCTAGCCATCGATGGCGTAACGATAAGCGTTGAGTGCTTGCCCATAGCCAGCCAACTGCAACAGGGCTTGCCGTGCTGGCAGGTTGAAATACCCCTGCCGCCGCTGGTTAATGACGGCAGTCCGCATCAGCTCAGTATCCAGTTTAGCACTGACAAGGTGTCAAGTTCTCCCATCCTTGTCAATTACCAAGCGCACTATGTAGGCGTTCTTGAGCGTGTTGATAATGAATTGGTTAGTGGCTGGATTTATCAGAAACAAGCCCCCACAAAACCCGTCAACTTAGATTTACTGATTAATGGTGAACAGGTTGCGACGCTATCTGCCAATTCCTGGCCTAAAGTACCTGTCAAAGTTTCTGCAAACAGTGCGCCATTGGCATGTGGTTTTTATTTTCGACTCGGCGCGACGACCGCTTATGAAACCTGTCGAGTGCTGTCGCTAAATCTTGCCGGCACTAACGCGGCAGTCTTAGCGCCACCTATTTTATTTACGCCTTATGATACGGTTATTAGCACACTGATTGATGCTCAAGCCAGCTTGTTGAAACGTCACGATCATGGCTTAGCCAATGGTATTCAGGTACCTGCACATGCCAGCCAATGGGTGCGTCAACAAATTCTTGCGCCCATAATTAAAGCCTTGCGTACTGAGCAACGCATTCCCCGTCAGTTAACACTAGACCTTACTGAAGCCCTTCGTTTACCACCGCAGCGGCTAACCGATCCCGTAGTAGACATCATTTTGCCGGTATTTAAGGGATTAAAAGAAACTCTGATATGTATCCGTAGCGTGCTTGAACTGACAGAAGGCGCGTATCACTTGATTGTGATTAATGACGCCAGCCCCGATATTGTCATGACTAAAATGCTGCAAGCCTGGGCAACAGCTGAAGCCTTTACGCTGCTGGAAAATCCCAATAATTTAGGCTTTGTGGCAACGGTTAATCATGGTATGCGTCAACATCCACAGCGCGATGTGGTCTTGCTTAATGCTGATACCGTGGTCACGCAAGGCTGGTTGACACGCTTACAAGCTGCCGCATTATCAGCCGCTAATATCGCCACCGCCACGCCCTTTTCAAACAATGCCTCCTTAGTGAGTTTTCCTCTTGGTTTTGAAGAAAACCCAATGCCCGAGGTCAGCGCCTTAGCGGAGCTTGCTCAGCAGTGCGCCACAGTCAATGACGGCGTTGTGATGAACATGCCAACTGCTGTTGGCTTTTGTATGTACATCAAAAGAGAAGCACTCAACGACGTGGGCGATTTCGATGAAAGTCGTTTTGGTAAAGGTTATGCGGAAGAAAATGACTTCTGTTTACGCGCCTCAGCCTTAGGTTGGCGTCATGTGGTTGCTTGCGATGCGTTCGTAGCACATCATGGCGCGACCTCCTTTGAGGATGAAAAAACCGCGTTAATGAGCAAAAATTTACAGCAACTTAATGCGCGTTACCCAGACTATGCCATGACGATTGAACGTTTTACTGTTCAGAATTCGCTCAGTCAGGTTCGTAATCGTTTAAGTATTGCTGCCTTAAAAGCCTATGCTCAAGGCTATCTCCTCTTTATCACGCACGACTTAGGCGGCGGCACTAAAAAACATGTCGATGATTTAGCGCAACGCTTGCAAAAAAACACACTCGCAACGCTGGCGTTAACCCATGATGCGCGTGGTCAGTGGCAACTTACTGCGTATGGTCAAGCCTATCGCTTGAGTTATCAAGGCAATAACGCTTTTGAAGAGCTGTTAAGCGATCTTAAGCAACTGGGTGTTTGGCATGTCCATTTTCATCATGTGTTACATTTTCCTCAGGCTATTTGGACTGTACCCGAGCGTTTAGGCGTTCAATACGATGTGACGCTGCACGATTATTACACCGTATGCCCAAGCATTAACATGATTGATGAAAGCAAACACTACTGTGGTGACAATCAACTGGATACTGCAGCCTGTGATCGGTGTTTGCGTATCAATCCCCTGAATGAAGCGCACCCTGGCTTCGGATTGGTTCAACAGTTAGAGGTCTTAGGCGGAACAATGGCAGCATGGCGTGCGTTCTATGGTGCTAAATTAAGTGCAGCGCGACACGTTTTTGCGCCTTCACAGGCCACTGTCACCCTTGTTTTGTCTCATTATTCTTTAGAAAACATACAGGTACGCCCTCACCCTGAAGAGGTAGTGATGTGCGCCGTGCCAAAGTATCAAAGCGAAGCACACTATCGCATTGCAGTTATTGGCGCAATCGGTGAACACAAAGGCTATTCCTTGTTACTTAACTGCGCCAAAGCGGCACTGAAAAAGGGTTTGCCCTTAGAATTTATAGTGTTTGGCTATACGCTAGATGATTCCCGCTTAGCTAGTTTAAGCAATATTCACCTAGCCGGCCGTTACACACAGGACGAACTGCCGCAACATCTGGCGACGTGGCAGTGTCAAGTTGCTGCGTTTTTAAGTGTGTGGCCAGAAACATTTTCTTACACCTTATCAGAAGCGTGGCGAGCAGGACTGTATCCCGTGGCGTTTGATTTAGGTGCGTTAGCAGAACGCATACGCCAAAGCGGATACGGACGCGTACTCCCGTTGACCCACGAGGCCAGCATTATTAATACCGCATTACTAGAAGCAGTCCTGCAGGTTAACGCAATGACACCCACCGAACAGCGTTTTGGACATGAGTATGCCGATATACTCAACGACTATTACCAGCTGGAGCTTGCCGCACCTGCACCACTCAGTGAGGAATGCCATGCTCACGTCTAAATTATTCAAGCCATTGGCGCGTTTTTTTAAAACCAGCGAGCCTAAAACCAGTGCCCAGCCACAGACTGTTGACACGCTCAGGGTAAGAAGATTGCCCAAACCGTTTACGGTAGGTTTGTTTTATCCAGAAAAAGCCATTTTCCTGATTCGCAATCCAGCCGCAGAGCATTCGCATCGGTTATTTGAGTTTGCTTATCCAGCCGAGGATTGGTTGCCGTTGACAGGCGATTGGACTAACACAGGCGTAATGGGCAGTGGTCTCTATGACCCAAACACTTCCTTATTTTATCTGCGTAATCAAGATGATAGCGGCTATCCCGATAACACCATTTATTTTGGCCCTGCCAAGGCAGGCTGGTTGCCCATTGTGGGCGATTGGAATGGTGATGGCTGTGATAGCGTTGGACTTTACGACCCTAAAACGTCTCAATTTTATCTTAATAACACTGGCAGAGGTGGGCAAGCGGACTGTCAATTTATGTTTGGAAACGCAGCGCACGCATGCTTGCCACTGGCAGGCGATTGGGATGGTGATGGCCTCGACGGCATTGGCGTATATGATCCGATTAACAGCGTGTTTTACTTACGCAATCAGTTATCCAGCGGAGTTGCAGACTATATTTTTCAGTTTGGCACAGTCGGCGAAGACTACTTACCCCTTGTCGGCGACTGGGATGGCAATGGCTGCGACAGCATTGGCTTGTACCATTTAGCAACGCAACGCTTTGAACTGCGTAACGTATTAAGTGCTGGTGTCGCAGATAGCCAGTTTACTTTTGGTCTATGTGACCCCCGCGTCAAACCGATTGCTTTGCCTTGGAATGAATGGCAACTGCGTGATATTCAAAGTGATCAACATCTTGCCGAACGTTTGCGAGGCGGTTCAGCATTACCAGTGGGAGAGGCTTTAGCCTCGATAATCAAGGCTGAGACAAAAACAGCAACAGAGACCAGTAAAAAACCCTTACGCATGGGCTTACGTCGACGTGATCCAGCCATGAAAGCACTCGACCAACCAACCCAAGCTGGACAATAAGCCTCTTATGCACGTTCATTTAACAGAAGACTTGATTAACGTACTCCATCAAAAAGGCATCAACACCTTATGGAGCGCGGGCGCAACAACACTGCCGTTACAATGTCGGTTTGAGCCGCCGTGTTCAATCAAATGGATGTCCATTCATCATAGCTGTACGCTGGGAGCGTTTAGTTACGGCGTAAGTGGCTTTTATTTTGCTGCCAATATCGGACGCTATGTATCGATTGCACAAAATGTCCAAATGGGTCGAGGCGATCATCCCACCGATTGGCTCAGTACTAGCCCTATTCAATACCTCGATAGACAAGAGTTTTTCGATTGCGGCTTTGATTTTACGGACGGTGAACAGTATCAAAAACACCAACGTTTTAGCGACACACTCAGCCGCGCACCGCACGCAATAAAACCCATCACCATTGGACACGATGTGTGGATTGGAATTGGTGCGTACATCAAACCGGGCGTAAACGTGGGCAATGGTGCCATTATCGCTGGACACGCCGTAGTCACCAAAGATGTACAGCCTTACAGTATCGTAGCGGGCAATCCCGCACGAATAAAAAAAATGCGCTTTAGTGATAATCTCATTGAACGACTAGAGCAACTGGCGTGGTGGCACTATGCCATCTGGAGCTTAAAAGACATTGCTTTCGACGATATTGACCGCGCACTCGATCAAATCGAAGAGCGTCAAACTTTAGGACTGCTCAGCGCGTATCAGCCTGAGCTTGTCGATCTAAAAACGCTGTGTCAAGCGTCTAAGCTCATCGTAAACAAGGTTTAACATGCAACTACTGGTCATTCATCATCGCTTTCCCGGGCAATTTAAACCCTTGATTGAACACTGTTTACAGCGTAGCCAGTGCATTGTTGTCATCTGTCAGGAAACCGAAGACCATGCTTTCACATCAGCCATCTGGGCAAAATTGACTATCAAACGCTATGGCGACAGTCAAGCGCTTGGTCATCATGGGCGTTATGCCCAAGCCATGCTACATAACAGCGTAAGCGTAAGAACCCTATTGCAGCAGTTAAAAGGCCAAGGCTTTTATCCTGAGGTAAGCGTGGCGCATATTGGCTTTGGCGATAGCCTGTTTGTGAAAGATGTGTTTCCAAACACGCGCTATATCGCCTACTGTGAATATTATTACCCAACAGCTCACACCGAACTGCTGTTTGACCCAGAATTTATCAACGTAAAACCAGAAGACGTCGACATAAAAACCCCCAATGCCTACAGCTTACTGGCTTTAAATGAAGCCGATGCCGCGATTAGCCCAACGCACTGGCAAAAAAACTTATTCCCCGCAGCGTACCAGCATCGCATTGAAGTCATTCATGAAGGCGTTGATATCGAACGTTGCAAACCCGATGCTCATGCCCAATTCACCTTGCCCGATGGTCGCCAATTACACCAAGGCGATGAAGTTTTAACCTACGCCGCACGTAACTTAGAGCCTTATCGTGGCTTTCATCAGTTTATGCGTGCTGCGGCAATCCTCATGGCGCGAAGACCTAACTTGCACGTTGTTGTTGCGGGTGGCGATGAGATCAGTTACAGCGCGCGCTTAGTGGCTGGACAGACCTATCGTGAAAACATGCTCGCCGAAGTGCAGCTTGACACCCGACGCATTCATTTTGTAGGGCAGGTGAGTTTTGCCCAATATTGCCAAATGCTGCAAGTTTCCGCCGTGCATGTGTACTTAACCATTCCTTTTGTACTGTCTTGGTCATTATTAGAAGCCATGTCCAGCCAATGCGCCATTGTCGCCTCCGACACCGCACCAGTAACCGAACTCTTGCGCGATGGTGAGAACGCATTATTAGCCGATTTTTTAAACCCAAAGCAAATTGCCGCCCAGATAGAACGCCTATTAATTGATCTAACCTTACAAAAAAAAATGCGTGTTAATGCCCGCAGAACCATTATCGAACACTACGACCGCCGGCAATCAATACAACAGTACGACGCGTTGTTAAACCGAATGAGCGGTTAATTTAGAGGGATTTTTTTAGTAATTGAGTGACGTAGAGTCACTGCCATTAAATTAAGAATTAATAATCAATGTGTTGTGATTTTTATACAGCCACCCATTTGACCAACTCATGACAGGCTCAGTTCACCTTTTTTAAAGGGGGAAGACTGTTTTCATACAGTGTCAGAGAAAAGTCAATAATTCCCCCCTTTGAAAAAGGGGGGAGGGCGGATTTATCAACATAACCCTTTTTTAAACCAAATAACGATAGGAAATAGTATGGATAACAATAAAAAGATACTAAGTAGGAAAAAAGCCTCCAATCATCCTGAAAGCCCAGCAAGCTTGACGGTTGAGCCTGTGGTGATTGATGAATTAAATCATGATGAAACCGATGCAGAGCAATTCGATAATCAAAGCGAGTTAAATTCAGCGGAAAACCCTGTTGAGACATCGCTTGCAAAAGAACCCGTGGACGTAACTTCTGTCAAAAAGGACAAGCAAGTAGAAGCACCCATTCCGGCTCCCCAACAGATTAAATTGCCTACGCTAGGTTCGGCATCTATCCAGTTATTGGAAAACTCCACGTTACCGATTCAACTACACCTCGACAGTCTAACGCATAACGATAAAGGCTTACGGATGAGTGGGGTATTGCATGATCCCGAGCATCATGTCGCACAAATGGGCTTACTCATCAATCCAAACAGCAAAGCCTATATCCCGTTTGATGATAGTTTTCCTGGAGTAGTGTTAGAGATAACCGAGCGTTCGGAATTAACTGAGCCACAAAAGTTTGTCGTGCAGCTGCCGTGTCGGGTGGAGGGTAAGGCAACACTGGTGTTAGTGTTGGTGGGAGGGGGAGTGTTGATGAGTAGCGTGGATGTAATGCCATTTCCGACTAAGCAAATACCAACAATACCGTCACATGAGCCTGTTTTATCTAATTTTGAAAATATTCAGTCACAAATAAAAAAAGAAAAACCTATTTTTCATCAACCATTTTTAGTTTCAAAAACAAACAAAAATGAACTTAATTTTAATATCGAACAAATTTTTGTTGTAGATAGAAATAACTTACTAATTAGAGGATGGTTACATTACGGTTTAGAAAAAACAAAAGGTCAATTCACGCTTCAAACCAATCAATGTAACCAAACGATTAATCCCAGAAACGTTATTTATTATTCGAGACCAGATGTCAAAGCATCTATGGAAGTTTTAGGTTACAAAATAAGTGAAAACGAAAGCAATAGATTAGGTTTTTTTATCTGTGTGTCATTATCTTCTGAAATTATAACTAACGCATTAGATTTATGTCTTTTGTGGTCGAGTGAAAAAATAACAAAGCATGAACTACTTAGATGGAACGTAGCTAAAAACATTAGCCCATTTAGTCAGCTTTCTTATCTATGGGATACGGAAGAAAGAAAACCTTTAGCCAAAGCATTTAATGTAATCAATCGTTTTCCTAATAATTTTATTCAAGACATAGAACAATTTGACCCTAGCTTACATGGTTTCGATGTTGCATTAGATTGGGTGTTTCCTGCTAGTAAATGTGGTGCATTTTGTTTAGGTTGGATGGTTGCTTCTGAACATTCTGTGCTAGGTATATTTAATGGCAATACAGAAAATTCGACAAAATTTTTATCTAAATTACCTGTTTATAATTATCCACGTGCTGACTTAGAGGCACATTGTATTAAAAAAGGATTAGATTATCGTTTAGCAGGCTTTGTCTTTCTTGCTACGAGTGAAAAAGAAAAAATTTTGCCAAGTAATTTCAATATACTGGCTTTACTTTCAAGTGGTCAAATTGTCAAATTACCCGATCCAATTAATTGGTATTCTCAAGGTAGCTCAATCGATCGTATTCGTAAATTACTTGAATTGTTTTATTACGATCCCGCTGATGTTCGAGAAATTTATGATAATTATTTAGGACCAACTATTCAGGCGATTCATCAAGAAACTCTTCAGTTAACTGAATATCAAAATGTTGTCCCTAAGATTAAAAGCTATGGCAAAGAGCCGGTTTCACCCAAAGTTTCTATTATTGTTCCATTGTACGGTCGCTATGATTTTGCAATGTTTCAATTAGCACAATTTGCAAATGATGCTGAATTTATCTCGGGTGATATTGAATTGATATATGTTTGCGATGATCCACGTATAGAAAAAGTATTAACTATATCCGCAGCAGAATGGTTTCCGGTATATCAAGTTCCTTTCAAGATCGTAAGTTATCAACAAAATTTAGGCTATGCAGGTGCTAATAATGTTGGTGCTAAAGTCGCACATGGAAAAACCCTTATTTTATTAAATTCTGATGTATTGCCTAAGCAAGCACAATGGGTTAGTTGTATCAATAATGCTCTAGCAAATTTACCTAATCATAGTGCTGTTGGTGCAACCTTACTATTTTATGACAATACGGTGCAACACGCGGGCATTGAGTATTTACATAACGAAAATGTTTGGGGTGATCTCTGGCGCTGCCATCACGTTCGCAAAGGATTTCCTTATCGAGACAATAAACAAACAACTCCGCAACCCGTACCCGCAGTTACCGGAGCCTGTCTTGCTGTATCAAGGAAAACATACCAAGCACTAAAGGGATTAACCGAAGATTTTATTCTGGGTGACTTCGAAGATTCCGATCTTTGTTTAAAAGTTCGTGAGATGGGAGGCAATATTTATCTACTGCCTAATGTGGTGTTGTACCACATCGAACGGCAGTCTCAATCGCTAGTTGTCAATTGTGGCGAGTGGAAAGAAAAAATCACCATTTATAACGCTTGGTTGCACAATCAACGTTGGAGTACGTCTATCGAAGCATTAAATAACACTGGAGAAATCAACGTATGACACATCGTATTCTTATTATCAGTCATGGTCATCCGGCTTTCAGTAAAGGCGGCGCTGAAATTGCGTCATATAATTTACACCGTGAATATCTCAAAAGAAGCGACTGCACTTCTCTATATTTGGCGCGTCGAGGTGACGAAGTCCCGGGTCATTACGCTACTTTGTTTTCTTCAACCGCTGCTAACGAAATATTATTCCACTCTCATATTGATCATTTTGTTTTTTCACATCAAGGGCTTGGTGATATAACTCGCGAATTTAGGTTGTTACTTGAAGACTATGAACCAACAGTGGTTCATTTTCATCATTACACGCATCTTGGTTTAGAAATGATCCGTGAAGTAAAAAACTGGAATAAAAATGTGTCGGTGGTGGTCACACTGCAT
Source organism: uncultured Methylococcaceae bacterium (assembly GCA_903945375.1). Lineage (GTDB taxonomy): Bacteria > Pseudomonadota > Gammaproteobacteria > Methylococcales > Methylomonadaceae > Methylovulum. The sequence goes on from CAJAVP010000046.1 coordinate 13,660, forward strand.
GAATACTTGGCTATTTGTGATAATTTTGGGCAAATGGTTACCACGCAAGGACGTTTATGTTACGAATCATCACCCACCCGATGTGCAATATGTAAATCGCCGCGCACATCTGCTGATTTCTTTTTTCGTGAACAATTTATAAAGAGTTTTTTTCAGTTGGTTGATCAATTTATTTCACCCAGCCAGTTTTTAATTGACCGTTATGTGGCATGGGGTTTACCTGCGAATAAAATTAGCTTCTTAGAAAATGGTTTACCTGATGCCGTGACAATTACAGATCAGGCGGAATCCTTAGCGGATGATTTTATACCCGTGCGTTTTGGTTATTTTGGTCAAATTAACCCATTTAAGGGCTTAGATATTTTCCTGGAAGCGGTGACTCTTTTACCAAAATTACTTAAAAACCAAATACGTGTTGAAGTACATGGTTCAGGTCTAGAAAATCAGCAACAAGAATTTCAAGACAAAATCAACGAGTTGTTAGAAAAAAATCAAAAAACGGTGACATTTCTTGGCGTTTATGAACCCGAAGATGTTATTGGCTTAATGCACGGTGTGGATTGGGTAGTTGTGCCTTCCGTGTGGTGGGAGAATTCGCCTTTAGTTATTCAAGAGGCTTTTGCCGCTAAAAGACCGTTGATAGTTTCTAATATTGGCGGCATGGCTGAAAAAGTCAAAGATGGAGTATATGGCTATCAATTTCGTAATCGTAATGCGGCGGATTTGGCTAGGGTTATGGAAATGGCACTTAGCGCTGAGGTGTATAGAAGCTTTCAGACACAATTACCTACGCCAGTTGTTGCTAGGGAGTCGGGGGATAATCATATTAATTGTTATGACAAAGTATCGTCTTATAACTTAAAAAAATAAGGTAATAAAAAATAATGAAGCGAATTGGAGTTATCGACAATCTAATCGACATTCAAAGTTTACTTGAAAACAAATATCATAATTGCAATGCAGCAGAAGTAATGAAAGCAACTGGCGGTAATACGGGCAATGTTGCTTTTGTTTTTGGTGTACGCCAGATAATTAAAAATCCAGTGACCCGCATTGGTTGGGGATGGACTCCTGACGTGGTTAAGCAACGTGTTGATCATCTCGTCGTGTGTTGCGCCAATCAAATTGGCGCACATGCTGATTTAAGTGGTTGGGCTGATAAGCTTGAAATGTTTGGTTTACCGGTAACGTTGATAGGTTTGGGTGCACAATCTGAAAGCTATGAAATAAAGCCAATTGTACCTGAGGGGACTAAGAACTTTTTAAGTGTTGTTAACGCATTTAGGGCTAATCCTGATAGCTCAAACATTGGTGTTCGTGGTGAATTTACACAAAAAACACTTCAATCCTTAGGTTTCGAATCAGTAAGAACTGGTTGCCCGTCTTTGATGATCTCAAAAGATCAGGAATTAGGGAAAAATATTCTAAAAAGGCAGGGAGATACTCGATATAAAAAAATAGCCGTTGCAGCTGGTAATCCGTGGCATGGGTCATCAGCTTTTTTAGAATCTATATTAGTTGATGTTGTTGATAAATATTCGGGAGCATATATTCTGCAACATCCAGAATCAATGCTCCAAATAGCCTATGGTGAAATTGAAAACATAACTGAAAATACTATTAATCATTTCTTAAAAATCTATGGTGACCATTTCAATTTTGAGAAAATGCTTGCTTGGTATCGTAGGAATGCCTACGTATTTATCGATGCTCCTAATTGGATGAGGTTTTTAGATAAATTTGATGCTGTAATTGGATCACGCTACCACGGAGTTGCTTTAGCTTTGCAGCATACAATTCCTGGTTGCGTATTCACGATTGATAGCAGAACTCAAGAGTTGTGTGATGAAACCGCAATCAAATCAATCCATGTTTCTAAATTGAAAGAGTTTGGCGCTGATGATTTGATTGATGTGGCAAGATGGACTGCTGATGAAGTGGATTGTTTTGATTCAAATAGAAATGCAAAGGCTGGTGTCTTCATTAATTTTCTCATAGCTAATGAAATTGTGCCATCAGATCATCTGATTTGTATGGATTCTTGAATTTTAGTTTAAATTTTTATGAATATAAATACGTTATTTGATGATATATCTCTAATTGTAAGTCGTGATGTTATGGTGGGTGATCATATGTACAATGAAAAAAATCCTGATCATTATTTTCGTGTAGGTCATTCTGCAATAACTTCGATAACTGCTGCTTTGATGCTGGCAGGTCGACCAGCTCCATACAGGATTCTCGATTTTGCTTGTGGGTCTGGTCGTGTGACAAGATGGTTGAAGGCAATATTTCCGGGATCAAATATAATATGTTCGGATCTGCGTCAAGATAGCCTAACTTTCTTAAAAAATAGTTTTGATGTTGAAATTGTTTTATCAAATCCATTTTTTTCGGATATTAGTTTCGATGAACCTTTTGACTTGATTTGGTGTGGAAGTTTAATTACCCATTTGCCACAAAAACAAACTCAAATATTTTTGGAATGTTGTGCTTCATGGTTATCCCATGATGGTATTGCCGTAGTTACTTTTTGTGGGCGCGAAGTAAAACGTCGAATGGCTTTAAGTGAACAGAAATACCTGTTAGCTAAAGATGCGGAAAAAATAATTTCTGAGCTGGAGATAACCAAATATGGGTATGTCAATTATTTAGGTAAAGATAATATTGGTTTCTCTATTTGCCATCCAGAATGGATGCTTAATGAAATGATTCGATTAAAAAACTCTGTAGTCATTCTTAGTGAAGCAGCTTGGGATAATCATCAGGATGTATTGGCATTCAGGCGCGAAAAATCTAGTATCTGATTAAAATTTTTTAGGAATAACTATGGTTTTTACAATTAACAGTTTTAATGAGGATAAGATAACCGGCATTACTGACAACGACAAAGTGATTGAGATGTTTGTTGGAGACCGCTTAGTGGCAATGTCTTTACCTTACACTTTAGATGATTCTGGAAAATTTCATTTAGAATTTCGCAATGTAATAGGATCAATTGTTGGTATTGATGACATAAACTTTAGAATGCAAGGTTCATTATACATTCCGGAAGTAGATGAAAAGGCTATTGGATTCATTCGCAGAAATGTCAATATTGAAAAAATATTACTTATTTATTATCGCTCGATGATAAATTATCCTGAAGTTCCTCAGCACCTGCTAAATTATATTGGCTCTGGCGACGCAGGACAAATAGGATACCGAAGTATAGGTTTTGCGTATTTTTACTATCTTTTAAAGTTTATTGGTATACAACCTAATTGTTATGTACTTGATATAGGTTGTGGAGTCGGACGCATTGGCTTGGCACTAGCACCTTATCTAAAAATTGGTGGCGGACGTTATTATGGTTATGATACTTGGATTGATGGTATAGAGTGGGCGCAACAAACACTTAGCCCACTTTTTCCGGAGCTTGGTTTTCATGCCTTAGCATCCCCACAGCAAGGTCGTCGTAAAGGATATCTTGCAGAATACGCGGCATCGATTGACATTAAACCTGAAAGTATCGATTTAGCTATTAGCACATCCTTATTTACTCATCTTAAAAAGAAAGCATATATTGATTATCTCAAGCAAATTCGGAATGCCTTAAAACCAAATGGCATTGCTTTAATTACAACTTTTTTGATTACTCCTGAAGAAGGAGATTGGATCAGAAAAACTAAATCAAATGATGAAGATGAAAATGGTTTGTATGTAATTGACGATACATACGCGGATTCTTATTTATGGGAAGAAAATTTTTTTGTTTCTATTCAATTATGTGACCTAACTATTTGTCGGTATTTGCCAGGGGCATGGCGTAAGCGTATGCCAGGTAGTACATTGCCATGTATTGATAATTTTCAAGATATACTTATTTTAAAGAGGCTCGAATCCCGAATCACCGAATAAAGCTGTACCGCGTACTGAAACCGCGTACCCCCGCATAAAAAATGAAACGTACCGCGTACCCCGCATAAAAATGAAACGTACCGCGTACCCCGCATAAAAAATGAAACGTAGGGTGCATAAGCGATAGCGTCATGCACCTTTTGGTTATTTGCCGGATGACGCTATCGCTTATCCGGTCTACGCCCCAAAATCTATTCAAAATATTCGGGTATTACCGCTTACCCCGCATAAAAATGAAACGTAAGGTGCATAACCGCGTACCCCGCATAAAAAATGAAACGTACCCCGTACCCCGCATAAAAATGAAACGTAGGGTGCATAAGCGGTGCGACTGGCATGGTAGTCAGCTAGCTGGTGGAAGTCCAGCCATTGCCCTGTGAGAAGGGAAAATGTAGGCGAAGGCAAGGGTGTCCAAAGAAACTCCTGGTAGCTACCCAACAGGGAATCACGGTTATCGAGAGCCACCGCGTACCCCGCATAGCCAGGATCGGGTCGGGGTGACGGGATTGCGCCCGCCACCTCTCCCACACCACCGGACATGCGGTTTTCCGCATCCGGCGGTTGAACCCAGCCAGGTAGGGTGGGCAACGTTTTTCTGCCCACCATTTACTGTTGAAACGGTGGGCAACTCGTACCGCGTACCCCGCATAGAAACGTAACCGCGTACCCCGCATAAAAATGAAACGTAGGGTGCATAAGCGATAGCGTCATGCACCTTTTGGTTATTTGCCGGATGACGCTATCGCTTATCCGGTTTACGCGTTAATATTTCGTTACTTTAATAATCACTTGGATTTCGCCATGCCTACCATCAGCATGTTCTACGGGATCGTCATCTATCTTTATTTCTATGACGATGAACGACACAAA
>CAJAVP010000047.1 GCA_903945375.1 uncultured Methylococcaceae bacterium
AGATGATTTTGAACTGATCACTTTCTTAGTGATTCAAGCAGACCGCCAAACGCCATGATGAGCCACGCCTTATTTCATTATCCCAAAACCGCTGCTTTCGAGCGTGTCTTACCCAAAAGCAAAATCTACGAACACGCCAAACCCAGTAGCGCTGTGCGTGAGTTATTTGTCAGCCAACTCGACAAAATCATCTGGCAATACAAATTGGCACCCGAAACCATCAATTTACCCGCCAAGCCTAGCGTACCGGAAATCCAGATATTCACCCTTGCCCTAAAAACACCCGAACTCAGCGAAGACGTCTTACGCTGTATCGATCAAGCCATTCCATTCCCGATTATTTACCAGCTCACCGCTGAAAACCGTATTAAAGTCAAAGCTGCGTATAAACACCCTCATGATGCCGACAGCACGAAATGGCTTGTTGAGGCTTATTTTGAAACCGCTTGGCAGCCTTTTGACAGCGAACGCGCAGAACTGCCCGTTGCAGTGGATTTGGTCGGACTGTATGAAACCCTGTTAAGGCAACTGCTACCCTTACCCGCCAAAACAGGCGAATCACTCAAAGCCCACCTAGCGCGACTAGGACAACTGCGTAGCAAACAACAGGAATACCAAAAACTGGAAGCCAAGCTACAGAAAGAACCGCAATTCAACCGCAAAGTGGAACTCAATAAACAGTTGCGATTTTTAAAACAACAGCTTGAACAATTACAGTGAAAAGTTTAGACTCTAATCTAAACAATCCGATTAAGCGGGGAAAAATCATGACTGAGGTGGTGCTAGACATCAAACAATGGGGCAATAACTTAGGGGTGCGCTTACCCTTAGCCATTGCCAAAGAAGCCCAATTAAAAGCCCATCAAACGGTGAAACTAGAAGTTGTTGAAGGTCAAATTATCATTACAGCTATCGAAAAACCGTTGACCTTAGAACAGCGTTTAGCGCAATTTGATCCACAACGACATAACGGTGAAACCATGACCACTGCACAGCGTTTAGGTGCAGAACAATGGTGAAAAAAAGCCAACATTGGGTGCCAGCGCGTCAGGATATCATCTGGATTGACTGCAATCCCCAAGTCGGACAAGAAATGCGTGATGTGCATCCTTTCTTGGTGCTATCGCCCCAAAGTTTTAACGATAAAACCTCATTGGTTATTGGTCTGCCCATGACCACAGCCGACTATAACGCCGACAATCCCTTTGCTGTGATCGTGGGCAAACCTCAGGCTGATAAAAACAGTTATGTGCTGTGCCATCAACCCAAATCCTTTGATTGGCGAATACGTAACGCAAGCCCCCATCCATTGGATAAGTTGCCGCCGGCCTTGTTTAGTCAAGTCTGTGAGCGGCTTAATCAAATTATCCAACTCGCTTAATTCAACAAGGTATCAACCATGACCATTGCCGAAACCATCTACCAACACGTTAAAACCATGCCCCTGACTAAAGCAGTTGAAGTGCTACATTTGTTGAATTTCTTAAAACAAAACCCGATGTGATGACTAAAGATAACCTAGACAACGAGGCGCTTGTTTTTATCCAAAACTTACCGGTCGGTCAACGCACAGATACCGAAATTAACAACAATTTTCAGGCATTAAGAGATGAATGGCAGTCATCATGACGTATAAAGCCAAGCCAGTTATACATACTTTTGACAAAGTGAACGTGGGCAATTACAGTATCACCAACAACGCCCCTCACGCCTCTGCAAGCAAGCGCACCACGAGGGGTTTTTTTATGGAGGTTGATGTGTGAATTACCAAAAACCAGCCTTATCGTTAGACGGACAAATTAAACAATTACGTCAGCGTGGTATGTTTATTGGTAACCTCGAAGAAGCCAAGCATTACTTGAGTTATATCAATTACTATCGGCTTTCCGCTTATTGGCTACCTTTTGAAGCCAACCATCAAACCCACGTTTTTAATTCCAATACTTCATTTTCAAGCGTTTTAGATGTCTACATTTTTGACCGCGAATTGCGTTTATGGGTTTTAGATGCAATCGAACGAGTTGAAGTGGCTTTTCGTTGTCAATTCGCTTATCACTTAGGTTCAAAATACGGTGCGAATGCCTTGTTGAACCCTGCATTATTCAATTCCCCAGTCAAAAAATGGTCGTATGACAAAAGTCATCAGGAATTAAACGATGAATTCCGCAGAAACAAAGAACAATTCATTGAACATTTCAAGCAAAAATACTGCGATACATTACCGCCAGTTTGGATTGCGGCTGAAATGATGACATTTGGGCAACTGTCCAAGTGGTACGCAAACCTAGACGAACGAACTGACCGTAACGCCATCGCCCACATTTTTGATTTTGATGAAACCAACTTTGTTTCATTGATGCACCATCTCGCAGTTGTTAGAAATGTTTGCGCTCATCACAGCCGTTTGTGGAATCGCAGCTTTCCTTTCGATATTAAGCTCCCAGCAAAACGCCCCGCGTCAGTTGTTTCAAGTTTAAATCCACAAGCACCCAAGAAAATTTACAACACGCTGGTGTTGCTGGCGTATCTTTTAGACAGAATTTCACCT
>CAJAVP010000048.1 GCA_903945375.1 uncultured Methylococcaceae bacterium
GCCTTGACGCACAGCCCCACTGAGACATGACGCTGATCATGATCTTGTTTGATCACCGCATCAATCATTTCAGGTAATCCTAATTCGTCAACCATGCCCGCTATCAGGCCTAAATGATCCAAGTTGTAACTGCTATAAGTGGTGTCCGCGTTCATTGTTTATCATCTAAGCCAAAGAGTTGTTTTGCGCAGTTTATATTATTTTTAACTGCAGGGTTGGCTAATATATTCAATATAAACAATATTTTATGGTATAATAAGTGTAAATAAAGCCACTTGGACAAGCCTTGTCAGTTCCTTTTAAATCAAGCCCAGTTGAATTCAATCAACACCTGCTGTTTCCCGCTAATATTTTTGATCTACTCCCAAAAAATCATGAATGTTTTCTCTATGCAGAGCTATTTCAACAGCTTGATACGAGCAGTCTTGAAAGTCTTTATAGCGTTAAAGGCCAGAACACCTATCATCCCAAGCTCATCGTTTCGATTCTGATATTTGCCTACAGCCAAGGTGTATTCAGCTCCAGGAAAATCGAAAAACGCTGCCATGAAGATTTATCCTTCATGTTTATCGCGCAAATGAACTGTCCTAATTTTCGAGTGCTCAGCGATTTTAGAAAAGATCATGGAAAATTTTTTCAGGATTGTTTTAAGCAAACTGGCACTGGAGTTGAAATTGGCTCATCGCTTAGTATTTAGACGTATTGGCTTTGAACTTGGAACCATCCAGACTGATATGGCCTAAGGAAGCCGTGGGCGTTTACAAGAAAAGGAGCAAGTGCTGTGCGCTGAAATTGCTGTCTTGATTGAAAAAGCCAACCGGTGTGACCAAGATGAAGACAAGGCCTATAAAGATAAAACTGGCTATGAAATCCCGGAAGATTTGGACTTCAAACAAGACCGGCTGGCTAAAATCAAAGCGGCCAAGCAAGCTATTGAGGAGCGCGAAGAACAGCTTAATCCAGGCAAAGCTATTGACGATAAAAAACAAATCAGTTTTGCCGATACCGATGCCCGCATCATGGGCAAGAACGGCAGCTTCAATTATGCCTACAATGCCCAAATCAGCGTCGATGCCGATCTGCAAATCATTGTGGCTCAGCATGTCAGCCAAAACGCCAACGACAAACAAGAAATAGAGCCCGCTCTGCTGGCGCAGCAAGCATCTGCTGCTCAATTGCCCGAGATACTGATTGCCGATAACGGCTATTGGTCAGGAGACAATCTACAGGCTCTTGAACAGAGCGGTATTGATGCTTACTTTGCCACCGATAAAGGGGAAAAGACCCATAAAATACCGTTGGCCAGCTCGGATCGCGAACTGGTCAAAGCTGACTTCGACTACCACGAAACCGATAACACCTTTACCTGTCCTGAAGGACGGGTTTTAACCATGAAACGCGAAAGCTAAGACGGCAGTCGTGTGTATCAAGGCTCATCGGAAGTCTGTGCCGCTTGCCCACTGCACAGTCGCTGCTGCCAATCGGCTAAAGGGGAAGTCCGGACGATCAACACCGATAACAAAGAGCCGCTGCGTCAATAGATGAATATCAAGATGGAACAGCAGGCATCAAAAGACATCTACAGTAAACGTAAAGTCGTTGTTGAGCCGGTGTTTGGTCAAATTAAAAAATAGTGGCTTTCGTGGCTTCAGTGTGCGGGGTAAAGAAAATATCGCGGGTGAATTTTCGATGGTCTGTGCGGCACATAATTTTAAAAAAATTGCCAAGGCCATTATTACGGGATTAATCCGTCCGGAGTTTGAAAATTTCACTGCAAACCCTGCGATATAGGTAAAAATAGACTGGATAAGTCCGATATGAACGAGTTTTAAAAAAAACTGTGTAAAAATTGATTAATTTGAAGCTTGGTATCAGGATAATTTAAATTTTTTCTGAAACCCATCAGGAGATAGTCGTTCGAGTATCTTATTCTCGGACAGTCTCCTAGGGTTAGCAATCAAGCCAGGCATTGCAGTAACTCCGCCAGTCAACGGGGTGATACCGCAGTAGACAACTCAAGCTGAATCCCCTGAGCAAGCCGTAGCATTATGCTTGCTTCGGTGGCGGTGGCCGGCGTTAATTGAATTATTTGTATAGGAATGACGTCGAGTTGGCGTCTCTATGTCACGGGCTAATTCAAGCCGTACCCACCGCAAAAAGGTTTTAGGATTGATGTCTTGCTGGCGACAATAATTTGCTTGATTCAATCCGCTTTCATGTCACGCTTGTACATGATATCGATAGTGTGCGTTTATTTTCATTACTTATCCTCACTAAAAAAATGTGAGAATGCCAAAATTTGGTGCTGCAAGCTAGGTGTATGGAGCGGAGCGATACATCGGACAAGGAATACCTGATGACAGACAGCGAAATAGCGAACTTGACCAGTCTGTTGTTAGAGCAACTGAAAAATTGACGCGTGAACAAAAAAGCAATTACAAGCAGGTGCTGAAAATATCGACTTTCCGGTTTTTGTGAGATGAAGATCAATTTTTATGCGTTTGTCTTATAGTATATTGATTGTATTAATAATATGATCAATGTGTTAATGTTTTTAGTGGGCTATAATTAAATTAAGTTTCAAAAACAAAAAAAATAAGTATAATAGCGGGCTGTTCGCAAAGAACAGTTTGGTGCGAAAGTAAGTAAGAAAATAGTTGTTGACAGGATGGATTAAGTCTCTATAATTGTCCAACTCA
>CAJAVP010000049.1 GCA_903945375.1 uncultured Methylococcaceae bacterium
CAGTTGACCGAGCGTGCGAATGGTTTAGTGCAAGCTTTAAACGATTATTTCAGTGGTCACAGCTCATCATTGACGGGCAAATCGCCTTATGATGATGAGTTAATGTAGCTCAAATTTTGCCAACTGGCATGTTGCTAGTCTTTGTTGATGTAGTCTAACGGTTTAACTATTCATTATGGACGCGCTAAAAAATTATCTACCGCTGTGCTGGTTTCGTGACAACCCTCTGGAGTTGCTCAGGTCGATTGAATTTCTAAAACATAATCTAATCGCTTATTTTATCGTCGAGTTTTTTGTGCAAGCCAATTTAACAGATGATCCTATTGAGTCATTTGTTGAAGTGTCCTTAGAAATTTTATTTACCCTTCTATTTATTGGTCTCATACTCCATTTGAACAAAGCCTTGTATGCGTTTGTACAAGTGGTTACGGCGTTTTTGTTTTGTTCCAATGTGGTGTCAATTTTCATCATACCGGTGTTAGTGTGGCTGACTATTAGTGAAAATGTATTGAGCTATTATATTGTCGTGCTACTTTTGCTATGGGACTTTGCCTTAGCAACTTATTTAATAAAGCGGGTATTAACGCTTAATTTGACCGCTAGCATCGCCTTATCCACTGTTTATACCGCGATTACTTATGCCGGTTCTATTGCGTTGGGTCAGTTTATTTAGCCGCTTTGTAATATGTTAAACTTCCTAAGGAATTTATGAAAAAGCAATTTGAAATTCTACACAAGGCTATTGTGTACCCGGGCTTCTTCCGTATGGAAAAATACCGCTTAAAACATACATTGTATAAAGGTGGCTGGAGTAATGAAATTAGCCGAGAAGTCTTTGTGCGTGGAGATTGTGTCGCTGTGTTGTTATATGACCCTGACGCAGATAACGTTGTATTAATTGAGCAATTTCGCGCCGGTGCGATTTTGCAGCCTGATAAAGCGTGGTTGGTAGAGATTGTTGCGGGTGCAATTGAGCCAGGCGAAACGGCGATTGACGTTGCGTATCGCGAATCCTTAGAAGAAGCGGGATGTGAAATTGAAGCGCTCATCGAAATAAATAAGTTTTATACAACGCCCGGTTGCTCGGGCGAATGGCTGACACTATTTTGTGCTAAAGTAGACAGCTCAAAGGCGGGGGGAGTGCATGGACTCGATGATGAAGATGAGGATATTTTAGTCCGTGTTGTCAGTTTTGATGAAGCGTACCGAATGCTAGAACAAGGCGAAATTATGTCATCCATGCCGATCATTGCTATTCAGTGGCTGGCTTTAAATAAACAAAAATTACAGCAGCAATGGTCAGTGCCTCAAATAGCTTAGTATGACGTGGGCGGGTTGGGCTGCAAACCTCGCAATCTACTAGGTTAAAAATAGGTACGACTCGTTATAATACCTTTAAGATTTGCTGGGAGAATTATCCCGTGGCAGCAACGAATAATGATAATTCTGATTTTTACTGAACAAATATCTCAGGAGTGATGTGATGTTGTTAAAATTAAAAAACCTGATTTGCTTAGCCGGTCTTGTGACCACGTTATCGAGTACCGCTGTGTTACAAGCGGGTGAATGCGGCGTATTTCGTTATGTACCCAATAAAAGCACCGGAGTGACTATAAAAGGCAATAGTTGCGACCGTGATGATGTCGCGTTAGGCAGTGAGTTTGATTTAATACCCGGTGCTCGCTTATGGTTTAAGTCACATGCCTCTGGCGATAGTAAGAAAATTCAAGGCATTTGCCAAAGCCGCTCTTCTGAAAACCTGCACATTACCGTCGCTAATGACAAGCAGCCGTGGATAAAACCAACCGGAACGATTTCTTGCGATGCGTGGGCTAATAACAAAATTAATTGTAGTGGCAGCAAAGGCGAACAAAATGCGTTGAGTTGCTACATTACCGTGAGTCAAGACGATTTAGCCCCATCAAGCACTCAAGCCAAAGTTATGGACGATCGAACCACCTCGGTTAGAATGCGCTCCTTACAAGCACTGGCACCACAAATTGATAAAGAAGCCGAAAAACAACGCATAATAGCTGCGATGCAAACAGAGTTTGGGTTGTGTAACTCATTGAAAAGAAGCGATGCCCAAATCAAAATCACTTGGCTAGTTGAAGCAAATAGCAAGGTAGACACCGTTATCCCCGCTGCCAATTCGGACAATATACCGAACGATAAAAACTTTATTGAATGTCTCACGGCTGTTATTAAAGATTATCCTTACCCACAATCTGACGAGCCTTTTTGGTTGTCAGCTCGGTTTTAATACTTGAGTATAATTTCAGAATCACCTATCAACAGTGTTAAGCTGCTGGTCAATTTCATATTGATAGCAGCACTGACCGGTTTGGGCTTGGATTACGCCTTTGATACCCGTATTGATTATTGGATTCATGACCAAGCTGTAGTCAAACAAGCCCGCTCGCAATGGAAATATGCGGCCGTGGTGGTGATGGATGAAAAAACCCCCGAAGATGTTTCGCGTATACAAGCCTTACCCTTATTTGCTTTAGCCTCAGACCGACTTGTTGCGGCCGGTGCAAAAGGGCTTTTTCTGGATGCTAGAGTTTCAAAAGAGCAGGAAGGGCGTATGCCTTATGCGTCTTGCATTGAAAGCAACGGTGATGTGCGTTGGTCTATGCCGCAATGTGAAGCGCCAGCTGCCAACCAATGTCAAGTGCTGAGTAGCACGGCAGGCGATGCGCCACTTAAACTACAAGAACAAACCATGGCGCGTTTCCATATCGCACCTTTTCCGCCAGGGCAAAAGAACTTACCTGATTTTTTGCTGTTTGGCTTTGATGCTCTGCCCTTTATGTCTGAGCAAGGCATTGAGGCCTCTGACCGTTTACTCACTCGTCACGACCCGATTGCACGCTGGATTGATCTTTATTCGGGTCATGCGGTGCTCCGATTAGCCGCTACCGTTGATCCAGAACGCTTACAACACTCGCTGAATGATACGGCGCAGAATGAAGCCTGTGATAAGGATCAGCCGTGTCGACGCATTCGCTTAAGCAAGCCGCTGTATAGTGTCCAACTCAACGATAAGCAAGCCTTTTTACCGCTGAGTAGACTCGCCTCCTGTGACCCTGACATCGGTATGAAAACCGCCGCATTGGCCGCCGGAAAAGCCGTTATTTTTCAGGTGACTACGCCGACAGAATCTACCGATACGGTAATCACTGCGATGACTACTGCAACTTTCGGCCCTAAACTTTTAACACCTGGTGCTCAATATCTGGCGGACGGCATAGAATCCTTGCTAAATGGGGATTATCCGCGTCGACCGGGAGCGATTATCAATGGCGTGCTGATTATCAGTGTCGCGGTATTCAGTGTGTTAGCGGGCGGATTCCTAAAACAATCCCTTCTGTGGTTGTTTGGAGGGCTGATCTTCGCCATGCTCGTGGCATTATGTGTCTTTAATCCTTTAGTTCAACTGTGGCCAGTAACCGCAACTATGCTGACATTTGTTGTTAGTGTCTTGCAAACAACTACTGTGCGTTTGCTGATTGGCTCTAAACATGGTGAATTGCTTAAGAAATATCTCACCGAAAAAGCCATTAAGGAACTGAGCAAACTAAAAGCGAAGGACAGCTTTAAAAACTCCTGTAAGCAGGTCGTGGTTCTCATCAGTGATGTCGAAGGTTACTCAATGATATCGGGTATTTTAAAAGAGCCTGAAAACCTGCTGAGTTTAATGAATGACTACCTCAATGAGACTTCGCGTATTTTAGATGAGAAATACAATGGCTGGCTAGAAGCCTATGTGGGGGACATGGTTTGCTATCATTGGCCGTTTGATGAACAAGAACAGGCAGAAACTTATCAAAACACCCTTAACGCGGCATTAGAGCTCTCGCAATTACAACAAAACTTTTTTGCTTCAGTGCCTAGCCGTTATGCCGGTAAATTTGAGCCGGATGTTTTAGCAGAAATTGGTAAAACCATTGATGCGGGTATTTCATTAACTTCCGGTCGCGTTGTTATGGGTGATTTAGGGCCAGAAAAAGGCGTAAAAAAATTTGGTATATTAGGCGATCCACTGAATTTAGCGTCGCGAGTAGAATCGCTGACGCGTTTGTTTAATACGGAAATTATCATTACAGGTGAAATTGCTGAAACCGCCCAACAGCTTAATTTACCGATTCGGCGCTTAGGTTTAATTTGCGTTAAAGGGCAAAACAAAGCGTCTATGCTTTATGCGTTAGGTCATGCTGATGACCAGCGATTTACCACACAGGTCATTTTGGCATGGGAGCAATGGCTGACTGACATCGAGCAATTTCAAGCAAGCTCACGATCCTGCCCTGAGATTTTTGAGTTAGATCGCAATACCATTGAGGGCTGGCTTAAACGGGGCTTATTGACGGATACAAAAGAGTGGACACTGCATGAAAAGTAAATGGATGAGTTTACAATTTTGAATGAAATCTTCGCTCGGTATGTATCTCGTGTTGCCCGCCAGACATGATATTAGAGAGCTAAGCCGCTAAAAAAGGATAATCGGTGTAGCCCTTTTCATTGCCGCCATAAAAAGTACTCGGATCGGGTTGATTAAGCTCTGCGTTTTGTTTGAAGCGTTCGACCAAATCGGGATTGGCAATATACAACTGTCCAAAAGCAACCGCATCAGCCAGTCCGGCTGCCAAAGTTTGTTCAGCACGGGCTTGATCATAACCGCCACACGTTATCAAGATGCCTTTAAACGCATGGCGTAAAATTGCAATATCAATAGTTTTAGCGCCATGTCGGATATCGCCTTCCAGTGCATCAACAATATGTAAATACGCCAAGTTAAACCGATTCAGTTCGCCCAATAGGTATGAGAAAAACGTCACGGGATCTGAATCGCTGATGTCGTTAAATGTGCCACTGGGCGAGAGTCTGAGTCCTGTTCGTTCTGCGCCACACACACTAATCACCGCCTCCAGCACGTCTAATAAGAAGCGAGCGCGATTTGCCATGCTTCCGCCGTAACTATCCGTGCGTTTATTGGTGCCGTCACGTAAAAACTGGTCTAACAAATAGCCGTTCGCACTGTGTACTTCAACGCCATCAAAACCGGCTTCTAGCGCGTTTTTAGCCGCGACTTGGTATTGATTGACAATACCTGGGATTTCTTCGATAGCCAACGCGCGTGGCATCACAAATGGTTGGTAACCTGATGGGGTGACCGCCTGACCTTTAGGCGTTATCGCTGAGGGCGCAACAGGCAATTCACCATGATGCAAATCGGGATGCGAGATTCGCCCAACATGCCATAGTTGAGCAAAAATATGTCCACCTTGGGCATGAACTGCTGCCGTGATTTTTTTCCAACCGGCAACTTGTTCGTCATTATAAAGACCGGGAGTTGCTGGATAACCAATGCCTTGGGGTGAAATTTGGCTGGCTTCAGCAATAATTAAACCGGCACTGGCGCGTTGTTGATAGTAGGTGGTCATTAGCGCTGTTGGGATTTGCTCAGGAGCTCGCATTCGTGTCAAAGGTGCCATCACGATGCGGTTAGTTAAGCGGATTGCGCCAATGTCTATCGGGGAAAATAAGCTTGTGGTCATAAAACTCCAAAAGTAAGTGAAGGGTAATTTTTTAAATAATCATCACGCAGGTGTTGATTGGGGCGGCAGAATGCCCGTGCTCTCTAGGGATTAACAAACAAGTGGCGGAGTACCTTATCACTAACATAAGGAATTAGACAAGACCGGCGGTGAGTTTTCCGTTATGACGTATGGCCCGCCCTTTAAAGCCCAGTCTTCTCGCTTTAATCTCAAGGGGATGTAATACTCACTTGCCAAGACCTTATGGCATACAGTGTAATAAGGCTTTTTAAATCCAAAGGATACATATGCGCCTGCTATTGGTTGAAGATGATGAAATTTTGGGAGATGGTTTAGTAGTTGGCTTAACAATGGAAGGTTATGCCGTTGATTGGCTGACCAGTGGCAAACTTGCCGATGAGGCATTAAAGCTAAATACTTATGAGCTGATTGTTTTGGATTTAAATCTGCCTGACATGGATGGCTTATCGGTGTTAAAAGCCTTAAGAGCCCGAAAAGATGAAACTCCCGTAATGGTGTTAACCGCCAAAGACACACTTCCTGATCGTGTTTTGGGCTTAGATAGTGGTGCCGATGATTTTGTCATTAAACCGTTTGAATTAGACGAGGTTTGCGCCAGACTGCGGGCATTAGCTCGACGCAAAGAAGGACGCAGTGTACCTACGATTGAATACAAGGGAATTGTGCTAGATCCGGCGGCACATCAAGTGACGTATAACGGTGAAAAAATGGAGTTATCGCAAAAAGAGTTTGAGGTACTTAATTTTTTAATGAGCAATATTGGTCGCGTGATTTCCAGGGCGCGGCTTGAAGAGAGCTTATATTCTTGGAACTCTGATATCGAAAGTAATACTGTTGAAGTGCATATTCATCATTTACGCAAAAAATTGGATGCCGGATTGATTCGTACGGTCAGAGGCGTGGGTTATATTATTGATATTGATGAAGACGCATGAATTATTCATTACGGCAGTTGTTATTAGTCAGTCTGCTCTCAGCATCCATGCTGATTTGGGGGATTGCCGCGTATATCAGTTACAAACAAACACGTGATGAAGTTGCCAGCCTATTCGATGCCGAATTATCGCAATCGGCAAAAGTGCTGAATGCTTTTGTGGAGAGTTTATTGCGGGAAGGGTCATTGTCCCATTATTGGGGACAAGAGCCGCCGGATAAAAATCTTCATGCGGATGCCTTAAAACACAAATTTAAGAAAAAGGCCACCTTCCAACCGGGTGTAGACAATAACACGCTGTTACATAGCGTTGATAACCCTGAGCAATTATCGATACCGGGGTTTAATAGCTCCAATATTGACAGTAAATTGTGGCATGTCTTCGATGATATGTTACAAGCGAATGCCCTAGGACATCCTTACGAGCGCAAAATCGCCTTTCAATTATGGTCAAAAAAAGGGGGCTTATTATTACGTTCAGAAAGTGCACCGCGCTTTGCTTTTTCTTCAGCGGACAATGGGTTTAGTACCGCGAACATAGACGATCATCTATGGCATGTCTTTAGTATTACCAACACAACCGGCGAATACGTTATTCATGTCGCACAAAAAGAAGAAATCAGAGCCGAATTGACTGATGAAATATCCGCACACACGTCCTTGCAGTTACTCATCGGTATGCCCTTCTTAGGCTTAGTCATTTGGATTATTGTCGGTCACGTTCTCAAGCCGCTCAATCGCTTAGAGCGCTCCTTAGCAAAACGAGAGGCCAGTTATCTTAAGCCATTATCTACGCGACAACTGCCCAATGAAATTGTGCCTGTTGTTAATGAAATCAATAATTTGTTTGTTCAGCTTGAGCAGGCGTTTGAGCACGAGCGACGCTTTACCTCCGATGCGGCTCATGAGTTAAGAACGCCTCTAGCGGGTTTATTAACGCAGGCGCAGGTAGCCTCTCGCACCCATGACGATGAGGTGCGTAAACAAGCACTCAAACGGATTGAGCAAGCCGTTAATCGCATGACGTATATGGTTCAACAGTTATTGACTTTTTCTCGGATTGAATCTAGCACGGAATTTTTAAACCGAGAACCTTCTGAATTAGGTGCGGAGATTGTGCAAATTGTTGCTCATTTAGAACCAGATGCTCATAGGAAGCGGATACAAATGGAGTTTGTAGAAGAAAACACCGAATCCGTTGTCGTCAACGTGCCATTAATCGCCATTTTAATCAGAAATCTTATCGACAACGCGATTAAGTACACACCGGCACAGGGTAATATTCTGATTAGTTTAGTCGGCAAAGAGCGACAATTACAGCTTTGTATAGAAGACTCGGGGCCAGGTATTGCCCCCGATCAATACGAAAAATCCTTACAACGTTTTCACCGTTGCATAGAAACCGCTAATGCCGCTCAAGGGACTGGCTTAGGACTTTCAATTGTACAAAGAATAGCGGCCTTACATAATGCGGATCTGATTTTGGGTGTCTCGCAGTTTGGTGGCTTAAAAGTGATGCTTTCGTTCCCATTGCCTGCTAAGTTTGAGGAACAGGCTTGGCAGAAAAAACTAAGCTTTTTTAATAACTTAAGCGAAAAGTTAAAGGCACATGAGTGAGCAATATCGTTATGGCTCTGCAATGACAGGATTGCTTAGGTGATCTCCTAAGAACACCTAAGTAACGAGCACGAAATAAATTGAACAACTAATACGGCTTTAGGAAATGGAAAACTAAACCGTGACCCCAAAAGAACTTAGATTTTGCAGGGGCTACTAATGTTTGCTGGCAGCATGGCTTAGCTTGATGCGTATGGATTGCAACCTCTTCCCGCGTGGGTGGTTTTGATTTATATCGTTCAAATTTATTTATCAAGAAAATGACAGTAAAATGGGTATTAAGCAGCGCATTAATGAATTTTTTATGTTGGCGGCCGACTTTGCCTTCTCCGATCATAACATAGTCCAGCGCGGCGGTAAGCCAAGCCAGTGTTAATACCGGTAATGAATAAACAAAGTTGGGGATAGAATTTTTTACTTTTAAATCAAGGTTGTTTTCGTAGATATGGTCAAACAATATCGTCTGGCAGAATTGGGTGGTATCGAGGATTTTGTCTGGCATGGCTATTATCAGTGTGGTTTGAAATTTAATTCTGATTTAAAAGCAACTAACTAGGCCAAACATCGGAAAAAACATTTTTAATTAGTTTGTTGGAATGTGCAGCAATGAGTCTTTCTTCAACGTGTTGTGCGGTGATTTTTTTATTATTGATTGTAATAACAATTGCGCTGGTTAAATCCAGATAATTGCGAGTCATGCTGACAGATGTTGAACCTAAGAAATAGGGATTAATATAGTCACCGTAATCCTTAACTGCATTATCAATAATTTCGTTAGGATCAGAATTTTTAAGGTATTTTTTTATCGTTACAGAGGATTTTCTAGCATAACGTGAAATTAAGTCTATTAAGTGAGTATGCTTATCATGATTTAATACGACTTCAACTGTCATTTTTCCTAATTTTAAATAATCAGGTATATCTGATTCTGATGGCACATCTTCGTCATCATCAATATCATCAGGTTCTGCATTACTATCTGGCCACTCGTTTTTAAATATATTTTTAATTAATTTATTGCTACGCTCTTTTGCCATGCGATCTTTAACTTCTGCTATTGGTAAATTTAGCAAGTTAGCCAAACCACCAGCAAGAAGGTAGTCCTGTATACACTTAACATTTTCATCATAGTAATCTTTGTCGTGTAAACATCTATTATATTCAGGCATTAGTTCAAAGACTGTTTTATCAGGCGAGCTTTTAAGTGTATTGATGATGAGTGGTTCACTTTTTTCTTCGTAATTTGAGAGCGTTTCAATTGCCCAGGCCAACCACTCTGGAGAACCTTGTAAAACTTGTTTAGCAATCATTTTTCCTAAGGCAAAGAGATCAAATGGATTATCAGAAACTGATTCTTTGTTTATACAAGGCCACTCTTTCTTAAATAACTCCCTTGCCAATGTGTTTTTAGGTTGAGTTGAAATTTGATTTTTGACGACTTCTATTTCTAGATTTAATAAGTTAGCCAAGCCTTCAGTAAGAAGGCTTTCTTCTATGTCGCTTAGATTTAGGTCATAAGTATCAGGATCATGCAGATAGCTATTATATTCAGCCATTAGTTCAAAGACTGTTTTATCTGGCGAGCCTTTAAGTGTTTTGAGAACGTAGGATTTACTTTTTTCTTCGAGAGCTACGATCGTTTCAATCCAGTCCGCTGGCCCTTGTAATACTTCTTTAGCGGTCATTCGTCCTAAAGTAAAAAAGATATAATCGTCTGAAAATGGATCGTGACTATGAGTTGCTTCAGTTTTATTGCCGTTTTGAGTCGCTGATATTATCAGGTTTTGTTTCGGTATTATTCCTAATGTTTTCAACTGATTGAGTAAGCCAGAAAATCGATTCGTTGAGTTAGGATTAGTCGCATCAATCCATGGCATACCCATTAATGCAGATTTTAACGGATAGCTTTGTTCTGAAATTGCCTCTATCGATACAGGAATAACATTTTTTCCCATTTCTAAGGCAAGATTAATTTCTTGTGCTATCAGTGCTGATGCCAAAGATTTTTTGGATGCCAAAAGGATAATAGTTTTACTGGCGCTGATTGCTCGATGGACAAAATCTGTAAAGCTTTCGCCAGTATCCGAGTTAGGCACTTCATTCCAGTATGAGATACCTGCCGCATCTAATTGTTGGCGCAGTTGATTGCAAATTATTGAATCTTCGCCTGCATATCTAATAAAAACATCATATATTTCGTTTGTTTTTGATGTATTAGCAAGATGTTCATTAGCAGATTTTTTCTCATCAATTTTTTGTATTGATTCTAATCGTTCATCTAAATCTTTTATTAAATTAATAAACCTGTTTTTGGGATCGGTACTGTGAGCATCTATCCAGTGAAAATCGTGCAATCTCATTTTTAATGTACAAGGCTTAAGCTCTGCCTCAATGAGAACAGGTATTATTGTTTTTTTTAGTTCATCAATAGCATAATTAACTTCCAACGCTATTTCTTTTGAGGGTAAAGAATTATTTGAGGCTAATAAAATAACAATATTACTTTCAAGTAATGCTTCGAAAATTTTATCTTTCCAAACCTGGCCCCCTTTTATTCCTTTTTGGTCAAACCAAAAGGAAGAATGTTTTGCAATCTCCAATTCTTCACACAATTGAGCGCGAATTTCACTGTCGAGATGTGAGTAACTAATAAAAATATCGTGTGCCATAATTATTGTCCTGTACTTGTATGTTGCATATTCAATTTTGCAATAAGAATCTATTTTATGCGATGTTAATCTCAAACTGCCGCTCGCGATGCAATCGCAACCAGCCCGCGTTTTCCGCTAATGCCTCTTGACCAATCTTCAGCAAAACCAGCCTTGCATCTGCAATTTTGCCTTCTCTCATCAGTGCATCATAACGTTCTATTGCCCAATTAAATAAACCGGCCATTCCTCGGTAACGGTTTTGTTGTTCCTCATAAGCCATTTGTTCTGAATAGGTTTTAAGCACTGCTGCCATAACAAAACTCATACCGGAAACAAGAACAAGACTGTTTAGCACGGTATCAGTCATGTCCAGCAGATGTGCAGCCAAAGTAACGACGGTGACGGTGAGGGCAGTAAAAAAGAACCCTTGAGTTAAACGATTAAACAAAACGCGATGACGAGAATTTTCAGGTACTTTTTTCTCAAAATATTTTTTTTGTGATTGTAGCCATGCCTCACGCACCCATTGCATGGCAACAGGATCGTCTATTGCTTGCATACCTATCGTCATATTGCGGACGGCTTGCCTGATCCAGTCCAATTCGTCGCGGTCGCCGGTTAAATAGTGGTCGGCGACCGAATCATTGACACCAGCCGCTCGCCAAAAAACCTGCACACGCAAGCCTTCAGCAATCGATCGCCAGTCCAGGTATTGTTCTTCTCTGCGGTGACGACCTCTAAAAAAGTGCAGGAATGCCCAGAAAGCCAATGCAGCAAGTCCAATGTGGGCGGCTAACCATCCCCATTGCATGTCCGGCCCTGAATAAATTTGCTGACATAGGATAGAGGCAATCGCTAACAAGGAAATGCGTTTGACCGCTTTGGCGCGTTCTTTCTGACGAATGCCTGCTGCCGCATCGGCTAATGCAAAAGCAGCTATGGGTGTCGCAAGTATTGATGTAACCGAAGAGGGCGGATTTCCTGAAAGAAGCCATTC
The DNA here is from genome assembly GCA_903945375.1 of uncultured Methylococcaceae bacterium. Lineage (GTDB taxonomy): Bacteria > Pseudomonadota > Gammaproteobacteria > Methylococcales > Methylomonadaceae > Methylovulum. The sequence continues at coordinate 11,782 of CAJAVP010000049.1, forward strand.
TTGACATTGCGTGATGCTGGCAGTCGGTACGGTTTTGCCATATTCATTCAATTGATCAATGGCTTTGAGCATTCTGTCAGTTCGGATATTGGTTTGCTGTGCCTGTTCATCAGTAGGTTCTGCCCAAGTGCCGACGAGCTGTTCAGTCATTGGTGGATTGGCAGGATTGTGTTTTGCCCGGCGTGTCCGTAAATGTTCGACTTTCGCAGCCTCCGGAATTGTTAATATATCCAACGCACTGGCTGCGAGTTCTCCACGACAAAGCTGAACCACGTCAGCTGTACCGCCCATCAGCACTTTTAATTGCCCATCGGGTGCAAGTTGTTCGGTGATGCCATCCCATACGGCAATCACAATTTGCGCATGTTGGGCAATGTAGCGGCCAAGTGCCTGGTATCGTTCATCGCGCCTAATATCGTCGCTGTTTTCTACCGGACAAACCAGAACCTGATCGGCTTTGGCGAGTAACTGCTGAAATTGCGTGAGTAATGCGGGGGTATTGAAGTCTTCTTCATACATCGCTTGCGGCATAGGCAATGTAGCGACCAGTTTATAACCCGCATCCAGGGCAGCTTCGGCAGCCAATTGATCAGCACCTTCAGAGAGACCGCTCAGTAAATGAAATGGACTATGGGGAAATTGGTTCTTTAACGCCAGTAATTTTGTCTGCAAGGCATTACGAAGTTTGAGTTCGTCTTGGGGCAGAATGTCCCTGTGGCCGGTTACGCCAACAATAATCGGTATCATAGTTGTTTCCTTCAGGTTGGGTTGCCATCTTCATTGTTATCTATCGGCCATGCCGTCGTGATCAAATCAACCGTTAAGTCTTCAGGGACACGTTTGTATTTGGCACGCTGGATTAAACATAGGCAGTCGTATAAAGGTTCGCCATCAGCACCAAAAGGTGCGTTGGGATTAAACTTTTCGAGTGCAGTTTTAAAGGTATCCAGTAACGCCTCTCGATCATGATCCACATCCTCGGGCGCTCGAACCAGCGCTTCAACTATGGCTAATTCCAACAGCAATGAACTCAGCCAATCGACAGATTTTGTGTAGCCGAAAACCCATCTAACGTCGCCGCTTGCCAGCACATTTAAAAGATTGTTTTCTCGACTAGCTACAAGGCAACTGCTGATAATTACCCCTTCAATGCGTTTGCCGTGCTGGCTTACCTTACCAAGAAGGGTAGATGCTCGACCATTCGCAATACTGCCATGATTGCCATGTGCGCCGATATAGAGAATCTGGCGTTTTTCCACGGTATGGATAAGATCTTCAGAGAGTGCCGTTTCAAACCCGGCTGTGTCGTAGAAGGTGGAGTAGTAGATATTAAAGCCGTCATACAGCCGCTCTAAACCTTGAAAAAATGGGAGGCAGGTAGCGCGAAGCGGGTTGTCTCGCGGTAGCCACCACGGGGACTCAAGTAAAAGCAATGCAAAATCTTGATTCATTATTGGGTAAATCCAATTTTAATGCAGCAGTTAATCAACAGAGGCGATGATATCTGACTTTGTCTAACGAATATCCCAAACTTGGTGCTGTACAGAAAAGCATTCACAATGGATTTTTTGGAATGTTTATGTTTTTATTTTCCGCGATTTATTGGTTGGTCCAAAATAGGCTTATCAAAGCTAAAGGGCTGACATGAGTAAGCAATATCGTTATGGCTCTGCAATGACAGGATTGCTTAAAACGCCGATAGCTTCAATTTCAATGCGGACGGTTTGCCCTGGCTTTAAATAGCCACGGGGCTGCATTTTTACCCCCACGCCCGCCGGTGTTCCGGTCGCGATAACATCGCCGGGTTCAAGCGTCATGGCTTGGCTTAAATAGGCAACCATTTCATAACAGTTAAAAATCATTTGTCCAGTATTCGCATTTTGGCGCAATGAATCATCGACCCACGTTTTTATCGTTAAATGATGAGGATCATGGATTTCATCAGCAGTGACGAGCCACGGCCCTAATGGCCCAGCGGTGTCAAAGGATTTACCAATCATTAGGGTCGGAGAGCGTGCTTGCCAATCTCGAACTGAGACATCATTGGCAATCGTAAAGCCCGCGATGACGTGCTGTGCCTCAGCTAACGGCACATGACGACATTTTGTGCCAATGACAAATGCCAACTCACCTTCATAATCCAGCTTATCTGAGACTTTAGGGCAGTGTATTGCCGCATTAGGGCCAATGACACAACTACTTTGTTTGCTGAAAAAGCTTGGATATTCAGGTTTTTCTTTGCCGGTTTCGGCAATATGGTCGGCATAATTTAAGCTGATTGCTAGATATTTGCCGGGTCTGGGTATGGGGGCTTCTAGCTTAACATCCGCTAAGGCAAGGCGTGATTTACCACTTTCTATGTGTTCACGCATCACGCTTAAGGCGTCAATGCCAGCACTTAGAAAAGCGATCATGTCGGTCGGTAAGTTATCGTGACCGAGGCTATCAACCACCGAGTCGCCATCGACAGCACCAACGCGGGTTTGTTTATTATGGGTAAAGCTGACCAGTTTCATTGGGGCTATTTTCCTGTATCATAGTGAGGCCTGCCGCATTGTATAATAAAGAATCCAAGGCAATAAACTTATAAAGCAATTTTTACTTACGAGGATCGAACATGAAACCAAATTGGATAGCGCCTTCCATCTTATCCGCAAATTTCGCTAAACTGGGTGAAGAAGTCGATAAAGTTTTAGAAGCGGGTGCAGATGTTGTGCATTTCGATGTAATGGACAACCATTTCGTCCCAAATCTGACCATCGGACCACTGGTTTGTGAAGCCTTGCGGAAACACGGCGTGACGGCACCTATTGATGTTCATTTAATGGTTGAGCCGGTTGATCGCATTGTGCCTGATTTTGCCAAAGCAGGAGCCAGCATTATTACCTTTCATCCTGAAGGCTCAGTACATATTGATCGTACGTTGCAACTTATTCATGACTGTGGCTGTAAAGCCGGTCTCGTTTTTAACCCAGGCACACCATTACATCATTTAGATTATGTGATGGACAAATTAGATATGATTCTCCTCATGTCAGTTAATCCAGGTTTTGGCGGACAATCATTTATCCCATCCGCATTGGACAAATTACGTCAAGTTAGACAACGTATTGATGCCAGTGGATTTGATATTCGCCTAGAAATTGATGGTGGTGTAAAAGTTGATAACATTCGCGAAATCAAAGCCGCAGGTGCAGATACTTTTGTCGCCGGTTCTGCTATTTTTAACCAACCTGATTACAAGAAAGTTATTGATGAGATGCGTGCCGAATTAGCCAAAGCGGTCTAATTGACGCCTCGTTAACGCGCGTGTTGTCTCGGTTTACGATGACCGAGCAATAAATCATCAAAAAGCCCAAATTGTAAACAACTTGGGCTTTTTTATTGGATACTTGTTTTTCCATCGGACTTTAATTTTTCAGTCATATTTATAAGCGATAATCAAAGACTCTTTTTATTTTTTTGGAGTTTACTCGATGAGCAAAAAACATTTTCTTCCCTTTTTATTAATGCCTTTATTGGCAACCCCAGCGGCACAAGCAGAAGTCGCTTTGATTGCGATGGGCTCAGTCAATCCAAGTTACCAAGATTTATCGTCAAGAACAGCGACACCTTTGGAAAATGGCGTTGCGGGCAATATCTTGGGGGGTGTGGGTTCTGCAATAGCTTATGCCGGCAACAATACTTTCTTAGCACTTCCTGACCGTGGTCCTAACGCAAATGCTTACAACCCTTTATTAGACGACACCACCTCTTACATTAACCGTTTTCAAACATTCAACTTAGCGTTGGCTGTTAATCCTAGCTATGATGCAACGGTCAGTGGTTCTTTACCCTACATTTTAAGCCCCTTCCTAACCGCGACTACATTACTTTCTAATGCTTCAGCATTGACGTATGGCGTTAATGCCGCACCAACACTTAATGCTCAGGGGCGTTATTATTTCACCGGTCGTTCTGATAATTTTGATGCTAAAAGAGTATCGACCAATCTCTTTAATGGTCGCCTAGATCCTGAAGGTATTCGTGTTGCCAACGATGGTAAGACGGTCTTCATATCTGATGAATACGGCCCTTATGTTTACCAGTTCAGTCGTGCTACGGGCAAACGCATTAAAGCCTTTAAATTACCAGCAAATCTGGCTAGTCCTGTGTTAAGTTCACAAGGTGACACTGAAATTTCTGGCAATACTAGCGGTAGAACAGCAAATAAAGGGATGGAAGGTTTAGCGATTACGCCTGACGGAAAAATGCTCGTTGGTATCATGCAAGCTAATTTGATCCAAGATACCAAAGGTTATCTGCGTATCGTTACTATCGTTATTGCAACTGGTGAAACCAAAGAATTTGCTTATAAACTAACTGACGGATCTGGCGTTAGCGAAATTCTTGCGATTAACGACCATGAGTTTTTGGTCGATGAGCGTGATGGCAAAGGCTTAGGAGATAACAGTACGGCGGTAGTTAAAAAACTTTACAAAATTGATTTGACCGGTGCAACTGAAGTCACCAGTCTTGCTAAATTAGACGCTAGCTCGCCTGTTGTCGCGAAGATTCCATTTATGGACATCGTTGAAAAATTAACCGCTTTTGGCATTAATGCTAATGATATCCCTGCCAAAATTGAAGGTATCTCATTTGGTCCCGATGTTGTTGTGAATGGTGTGACTAAACATACACTGTTTGTTGTCAACGACAATGATTTTCTGTCAACTGTGACGGATACTAACCATCCTGCGGGAATATCTAATCCAAACAAATTTTTTGTTTTCACTGTAGATAGTGCTGATTTACCTAACTATGTTCCACAATCTATTCTTCCTTTCGCCCGTGATGAACAAGATCGCGGCTAAGGTAGTAATAAAAGTCTAGTTTTATAAAGTAGGCGTTACTCTTTGCTAGGAAACACCGTTCATGTGTCGCTATCGCACCAAGTATTCTCCTACTTTTAGTCTCATTAAGGTTTCCTGATTAGCATTTAGCTAATCAGGAATTATTTTTTGTGCGTTACCTTAACTCAATTTAGCTTTTAACATTTTATTGAGCTCGGCGGGATTGGCTTTACCTTGCATTTCTTTCATTACTTGCCCGACAAAAAAGCCAAACACTTTATCTTTGCCGCTGCGGTATTGCTCAACTTGCCCTGGGTTATCTGCGATGATTTTGTCGATAATCGCTTCAATTGCACCGGTATCAGTAATTTGTTTTAAACCCTGCGCTTCAATAATCCCATCGGCATCGGTGTCGGCTTGCTGCCAAAGTATTTCAAACACTTGTTTGGCAATTTTGCCGGAAATGGTGTTATCGCTAATTCGTCGTAATAAGCCCGCTAAACGCTCGGCATTAACAGGGGAGTCGTTAATTTCCAAGTCCGCTTTATTGAGCGCGGCTGACAGTTCACCGGTAATCCAATTGGCGCATAATTTCGCCTCGCAAGTGGATATTTTGACAACTTGCTCAAAATAATCCGCCAGCGCACGCGAAGCCGTCAAAATCCCTGCACTTTCGTTATCCAGCTGGTAGTTATTTTTAAAGCGCAGTTTTTTGGCATCAGGTAATTCTGGTAAATCGGCTTTGATGGTGGCTTTAAATTCCTCGTCAATATGCACGGGTAATAAGTCAGGGTCAGGGAAGTAGCGGTAATCATTAGCTTCTTCTTTGCTACGCATCGAGCGGGTTTCGTCTTTGTCTGAGTCATATAGACGAGTTTCTTGTACCACTTTGCCACCGTTCTCAAGCAATTCGATTTGCCGTTCTATTTCGTGATTAATCGCTTTTTCAACAAACTTAAATGAATTGATATTTTTGATTTCTGCTCGCGTACCAAAGACTTGTTGACCTTTAGGACGCACGGAGACATTAGCATCACAGCGAAACGAGCCTTCTTGCATATTACCATCGCAAATGCCGAGATAACGCACTAATTCATGTAATTTACGCATATAGGCCACCGCTTCTTTGGCAGAACGCATATCGGGTTCGGAGACAATTTCCAACAAGGGTGTGCCGGCACGGTTTAAGTCAATACCGCTTAAACCATGAAAACTTTCGTGTAGCGATTTGCCCGCATCTTCCTCGAGATGAGCGCGGGTAATACCAATACGCTTGGTTTCACCATCGACTTCAATATCTAAATGACCAATACCCACAATGGGCAAATCCATTTGACTGATTTGATAGCCTTTAGGTAAATCAGGGTAAAAATAATTTTTTCTGGCAAAAATGGAATAAGGCGCGATATGCGCGTCAATCGCCATACCGAACATAACTGCTTTATGAACTGCATCGGCGTTAACGACAGGCAATACGCCTGGCAATCCTAAATCGACAGCGCAGGCTTGGGTATTGGGTTCTGCGCCATAAGCGGTCGATGCACCAGAAAAGATTTTTGAAACAGTGGCTAATTGAGTGTGTATTTCGAGACCGATAACGGCTTCCCAGTTTTCGGGCGTTGATGAGGTCATAGCTGAGTCCTGAAAGTAAGGTGCGCGGTAAAAATTTAATTAGATTTATTGAAAGTCAGCTGGCTTACGTTGATGCCAGTCGGTGACTTGCTGGTATTGATGCGCTACGTTCAATAACTGCGCCTCAGCAAAATAATTACCAATCAACTGTAAACCGACTGGCAGCATCGGTGCGCCTTCCTGCTCCGCACTCAATCCGGCAGGAATCGACATAGCAGGTAATCCGGCAAGGTTAATCGCAATGGTATACAAATCTTCAAGGTACATTTGTACCGGATCGGCGGTTTTTTCGCCTATACCAAAGGCATTTGTAGGCGTAACGGGGCTCATGATGATATCGACTTGGGCGAGAGCTTTTTTGAAGTCTTCACTGATTAAGCGACGAATTTTTTGTGCTTTCAAATAATATGCATCGTAATAACCGGCGGATAAGGCATATGTGCCCATGAGTATGCGACGTTTGACTTCTTTACCAAACGCTTCGCCACGCGAACGGGTATATAAGTCGGCTAAATCTACGGGATTTTCACAGCGATAACCAAAGCGTACACCGTCGAAACGCGATAGATTGGATGAGCATTCCGCAGAGGCGATCACATAATAGGCTGGAATAGCGAGTGTTAGAGTCGGCATGGAAATTTCAATGAGTTCTGCGCCCAAACGTTGGAACTCTTGTGTTGCGTTGTGTAAATCAGTTGCGATATTGGCACTTAATCCTTCGCCAAAAAATTCTTTAGGCAGACCTATTTTCAAGCCCTTGAGTGAGTCGTTTAGGGTCGCCTGATAATCCGGGATGGGATGATTAACGCTGGTAGAATCTTTGTCGTCAAATCCTGCCATTGCTTGCAATAGAATGGCAGCATCTTCGGCGTTGTGCGTCATTGGGCCACCTTGATCCAAGCTTGACGCATAGGCAATCATGCCAAAGCGAGAGACGCGACCATAAGTTGGTTTTAAGCCGGTAATGCCACAAAACGCAGCGGGCTGACGAATTGATCCTCCCGTATCTGTGCCGGTCGCCGCCGCCGCAAGCCCAGCGGCGACAGCCACCGCTGAACCGCCCGACGAGCCACCTGAAACTCGCGCGATATCCCAAGGATTTTTAGCCGCGCCATAATAGCTATTTTCATTAGATGAGCCCATTGCAAACTCGTCCATATTGAGTTTGCCTAGCATAACCGCACCGGTTTGATTGAGCTTTTCAACTACGGTGGCGTTGTAAGGTGCAATAAAATTATCCAGCATTTTAGAGCCGCAACTGGTTTTTACCCCTAAAGTGCAAAAAATGTCTTTTTGTCCAATGGGAATGCCGGCTAATGTGGGCGCGTTGCCTGTTGCGAGCAGCGTGTCGGCGTGTGCCGCCGCGCTGAGAGCCGCTTCTTCAGTTATTGTAATGTAGGCGTTTAACTCGCTGTATTGATGAATACGCGCTAAAAAGTGCTGTGTTAATTCAACACTGGAAAACTCGCGGTCTCGTAAACCTTGCGCGAGTGCGGTAATTGTTTTCGTGTGCATGGTCTTATCCTTATTCAATCACTTTAGGTACTAGATACAAACCCTCTTCCACATGAGGGGCAATGATTTGGAAACCATCACGTTGATTGGTTTCTGTCACGGCATCCGTGCGTAAGCGTTGGATCTGATCTAATGGATGAGCCATTGGCATAATGCCGTCGGTATTTTGTGCCTTCATTTGAGCCATTAAATCGAGTATGCCAGAAAGATCTTTTGTATAAGAATCAAGGTCATGTTCATCAATGCCTAAGCGAGCTAGATAGGCAATTTTTTTTACATCTTCGGTCGTTAGTAACACGCTTTACTCCGTATAAAACTACTAATTCCAATATAATACTTTATATCTTGCCCAAATACCTGCTTGATTGATACAGTATTGCAATTTTTACCTCCCCTTGAAGGAAACAGATACAAATGTTCAAACGAATTCGCGGACTTTTCTCTAATGATTTATCCATTGACCTGGGAACCGCTAATACCTTGATTTATATTCCAGGACAAGGAATTGTGCTGAATGAACCCTCGGTTGTCGCTATTAAAGAAGATAAAGTACGCGGCAATAAGACCATTGCAGCAGTCGGTGCAGATGCAAAGCGCATGTTAGGACGAACTCCCGGCAATATTACCGCTATTCGTCCACTAAAAGATGGCGTTATTGCTGATTTTGCAATTACCGAGCGGATGTTACGATTTTTTATCGAAAAAGTGCATAAAAGCAAATTGTTGCGCCCTAGCCCACGTATTTTGATCTGTGTGCCTTGTGGCTCTACGCAAGTTGAGCGTCGTGCTATTCGAGAATCAGCAGCGATGGCCGGAGCACGTGAAGTTTATTTGATTGAAGAACCGATGTCCGCCGCAATTGGTGCAGGCTTGCCTGTTGATGAGGCGTGTGGCTCAATGGTCTTAGATATCGGTGGTGGAACGTCGGAAGTTGCGGTTATTTCTATCAACGGTATCGTTTATTCTAATTCCGTTCGCATCGGTGGTGATCGCTTTGATGAGGCGATTATCAACTATGTGCGTCGAAATTACGGTACGCTGATCGGTGAGTCGACTGCTGAACGGATTAAACTGGAAATCGGTACTGCCTACCCTGGCAGTGAAGTCAAAGAAATCGAAGTCAAAGGGCGTAACCTCGCAGAAGGTGTGCCACGCAGTTTTGCCTTAAACAGTAATGAAATATTAGAAGCGCTGCAAGAGCCGCTGTCCGGTATTGTTGGTGTGGTTAAGGTCGCACTTGAACAAACGCCACCAGAATTAGGTGCGGATGTTGCTAATCGTGGTATTTATCTCACGGGTGGTGGTGCGTTACTGAAAGATATTGATCGATTGATCGCTGAAGAAACCGGTCTCCCTGTCTTTATTGCCGATGATCCGTTGACGTGTGTTGCTCGTGGTGGCGGTTTGGTTTTAGAAATGCTGGATAAAAAAGGACTATCCACTTTTTCTTTGGAATAATCTCAATCTTTGCCAGTCGCCAAAGCACAACTACGGATAATCATCTAACGAGATTAACAGCATGTCTTCGCAACAAGAAAACCGAGGAAGGGTGTGCCCCCTAGGTTTTCTTTGCTAACAAAGAGCGCTGAATACTGACTGACGAGGAACTCTGCCATAAAACTTTTATTTGCCACTGGCCCTTCACTGAATACCCGCCTGCTTGTGGCTGTCATTGCATCACTGGCTTTATTGATTGCCGAACAAAGAAGTCAACAATTGGACTTTTTACGGGCAGCCTTGTCCTTTGTTATTGAACCCGTCAAGCATTTGGTCGATTTGCCAACCGTATTAATTGAACAAGCCAGTGAATCTATCAGCGCCTATTCGACATTAAAGCAGGAAAATGAACATTTACGCCAAGACCAGCTCATTCATCAAACGCAATTGTTAAAATTTGAGGCCTTGGAAAAAGAAAATATTCGTTTGCGTGCTTTGCTGGAAAATTCTTTTAAATTGGGCGAGCAGGTTTTGATTGCAGAATTATTGTCCGTCAACATGGCGCCTTATGAGCATATTGTCGTGGTCAATAAAGGAACACGCTTTGGTGTGCATCCGCAGCAACCCGTGTTAGACGCGAATGGCGTGGTCGGTCAAGTCTTTAGGGCATTGCCATTGAGCTCAGAAATCATGCTGATTACCGATCCAAATCATGCCATTCCGGTTCAAGTCAATCGCAATGGATTATTGACTATCGCTGTTGGTAGCGGTCAAATCAATCGTTTGAATTTGCCTTTTTTACCCAGTAATGCGGATATTCGCCCAGGTGATTTGTTAATTACTTCCGGCCTAGGTGGTACGTTTCCGCAAGGTTATCCTGTTGCAGTGGTCGATGAATTTACCTCTCAACTCAACAAGCCTTTTGCTAATATTAGCGCAACACCTAAAGCCAAACTGGATCGCAATCGTGAGTTGATGATTGTTTGGAGTAATTCGACACCGGTGCCGTTGATCACCAAATCGCCCAATCTTCCGCAAACCGAAGGCTTCCCACAAACGCAAGTTGGACTTGATGAACTGCCGCCTGTCAATAAAAAACCCCTTGCTAATATCACGGCAACACCCAAGGCTAAATTAGATCGTAATCGGGAATTATTAATCATGCGTAATCCACCCGTTACATCTCCTAAACCATCGATAAGTCCTACCGAGGAAGCTGGCGTTGAATAACTATTACAGCTTGATCAAAATTGTGGTGAGCATTTTTTTTGCGATGTGCCTAAGGATTGTCCCATTACCGCCTGAGTTGGCGGTATTTAATCCAGACTGGGTGTTATTAGTTCTGATTTACTGGTCACTTGCTGTGCCAGAACGGGTCGGTATTTTTCATGCATGGTCGTTTGGCTTGCTAACCGATGTCTTAACAGGACGCTTATTCGGACAATATGCGCTGGCCTATTCATTGGTTATTTTCCTGTGTCTTAAATTTCACAAACGGTTACGGCAATTTCCTTTGCTGCAACAAGAGCTGTTTATTTTCTTTTGTTTATTATTATCTCAATTATTACTTTTTTTAATCAAAAACCTTCAACATCCCGCCCAGTTACACGGTATATTTTGGCTGCCCGTGTTGACTGGCACCTTAGCTTGGCCTTTGGTCTTTACTCTCTTGCGCTTTGTTCGTTTAACCCGTCGCTGGTCTCGGCGTATTAAAGCTTAAAGCTTAACTTATGTCGCCGATTTATTCTGTAAAAGATAACACTGTAGAAAATCGTTTATTTATAAACCGCATTATTGCCGCCTTTATTGTCATTATGTTACTGACAGTGGGGTTGGTCGTGCGTCTCGTTTATTTACAAATTGTAGGTCACGAGCATTATGCGTCTTTGGCAAAAAGCAATAGCGTTAAAATTGTTCCATTAGTGCCCACGCGCGGCATTATTTATGACCGACAAGGCAGGATTTTGGCTGAAAACACGCCATCCTATAGTTTGGAATTAGTACCAGAACAAATCAGTGACATGGATGACACCTTAGCAAAGTTGCAACAATTGCTGTCCATCCCTGATGAAAAAATAGAACAGTATCAAAAACAACGCAAACGGCAAAAACGCTTTGCCAGCACGCCCCTGTTATTGAATATGAATGATGAGGAACTGGCCAAATTCGCCGTTGTTAGACCTTATTTTCCGGGTGTTGATATTCATACCCAACTGGTTCGGCATTATCCCTATGGCGATTTATCCTCCCATGTCGTTGGTTACGTAGGACGCATTAACGAAGCAGAGCTTAAAGAACTGCCCGTTTCTGAATATCGCGGCTCTACGCATATCGGTAAGCTAGGGATAGAAAGCAGCTATGAAATCCCGCTGCACGGTAAGACGGGCTATGCTGAAATAGAAACCAATGTGCAGGCACGATCCTTAAATACGTTAAATGAAAGTGATCCTGAGCCCGGTGCCAATTTGTATTTGACACTGGACATTGAGTTACAACGCACGGCTTATGATGCCCTGGAAAAATACAATGGTGCTGTCGTTGCCATTGAAGTTAAAACTGGCGGCATATTGACGTTTGCTAGTCGACCGGGCTTTGATCCTAATCCCTTCGTGGTGGGTATCAGTAATGATGCGTATCAACTCTTACAAGACTCTGAAAATCAACCACTTTACAATCGTGCGTTACGTGGTCTCTATCCCCCAGGCTCGACGATAAAGCCGTTTATTGCGTTAGCGGGTCTGGAATACGATGCGATCAGTGCGCCCCAAAAATTATTTTGCCCGGGCTATTATCAACTGCCCGGCGTTAGTCATAAATATCGCGACTGGCGTAAAGGCGGACATGGTTCAGTCAATTTAAACGAAGCGATTACGCAATCTTGTGATGTCTATTTTTACCGTTTAGCCGGCACATTAGGCATTGACCATATTCATGATTTTTTACAAAAATTTGGCTTTGGCGAAAAAACCGGTGTGGATTTAGTCGGTGAAAAACCAGGTCTTTTACCGTCACGGGACTGGAAACAAGAGCAAAAAAATCGGGCATGGTATCCTGGAGAAACGCTAATTACCGGTATCGGTCAAGGCTACCATCAAGTCACCCCACTGCAATTAGCGAGAGCGACTGCGACCTTGGCAAACAAAGGCAATATCGTTACCCCTTATTTGGTTGAAAAACTTGTCGGAGCGCATGAAACCCGACCAGGACCTGAAGTTCATAAGGGTGTTATCCCCTTAAAACAAGACCATGTGACTGATGTTATAAATGCAATGGTTAACGTCGTGCATAGTGAGCGTGGCACGGCTAAAGGGGTCGGTCGTACTGTCAATTTTCATATCGCAGGCAAAACCGGCACCGCGCAGGTGTTTAATATCAAACAAAACGCCAAATATAATGAAAACGACATTGACTTTAAATTGCGTGACCATGCGCTATTTATTGCGTTTGCACCCGCTGAAGATCCGGAAATTGCCGTTGCAGTTATAGCTGAAAACGGCGGACACGGCGGCTCTATTGCCGCTCCGATTGCCGCTAAGGTCATCAAGCAATTTTTAAAAGATCGTCAAAAAACACAACCATGAAAAATGAAACCCGTCCCGAACATTTTGACCCTCCGTCAGTTATTGGCACGATACTTAGGCGATTGCATATTGATATTCCGCTGTTTATTGGCTTATTACTGACTTCGATGTTAAGTTTTTTAATTTTGTACAGTGCGGGCAGTCAAGATGTGGATATTTTACTGAGGCAGGCTGCTCGAGTCGGGCTAGCATTTTTTTTGATGACATTATTAGCCCATGTCAATCCCTACCAATTTAAGCGCTATTCGGCATTGCTATTTGGCTTAGGTATTTTTTTGCTGTGCGCGGTGCTTATCATGGGGCAAATCGGCAAAGGCGCACAACGCTGGTTAGAACTAGGGCTGTTCCGATTCCAGCCTTCAGAGATGATTAAACTGACCACACCGATGATGGTCGCGTGGTTTCTGGCGGAGCATTCCATGCCGCCGAAATTTAAACAATTGGCGATTGCCACCGTATTAATTTTAATTCCCACCTTACTCATTGCTGTACAACCTGATTTGGGCACGGCGTTGTTGGTGGCGAGCTCAGGGGCTGGGGTATTGTTTTTTGCCGGATTATCTTGGCGATTTATGTTTGCCATTGTCGCAACACTGCTTTCTTTAACCCCCATTCTTTGGCATTTTATGCGCGGCTATCAACGCGATCGGGTGTTGACTTTTCTTAATCCTGAAGCAGACCCCTTGGGGCGTGGCTATCATATTATTCAGTCTAAAATTGCCATTGGCTCGGGCGGGATTTACGGTAAAGGTTGGTTGGGCAGTACACAATCTGAATTGGATTTTTTACCTGAAAGCTCCACCGATTTTATTTTTGCGGTATTTGCCGAAGAGTTTGGCTTATTTGGTTGTCTGAGCTTGCTGAGTTTGTACTTACTCATTATTGCCCGTTGTTTATTTATCGCGTCGCAAGCCCAAGACACGTATTGCCGCTTACTGGCGAGTAGCCTCGCGTTTACTTTTTTTGTTTATGTGTTTGTTAATATCGGCATGGTCATTGGTGTATTGCCAGTGGTCGGTGTCCCCTTACCATTGATTAGTTATGGCGGCACGTCTATTGTTACCTTGCTGGCTGGCTTTGGTATTTTAATGTCCATACATACCCATAAAAAACGCTTATCACACCTATGAGACTTAAAAACTTACTTCCTTGCTTGTATCTGGGTCTTAGCGCATGTAGCACTCTGAATACACCTCCTGAAGCCGTTCAAGTCTTTGTTGATAAGCTAGTCAACGAGCATCAATTTGATAGAGCAGAATTGAGCGATTTAATGAGTCCTCTTCAGCCACAAGCCGACATCTTAAAAAAAATCACCCGTCCGGCAGAAGCCTTACCTTGGTATCGCTACCGTAAACTCTTCTTGAACGATAGTCGTATAGACGAAGGTGTTAAATTTTGGCAAGACCATGCTCAATTATTGGCTGAGGCGCAGCGTCGTTATGGCGTTCCTGCGGAAATTATTGTTGCGATTATTGGCGTTGAAACACGTTATGGGCAGCATACCGGCAAACATCGAGTTTTGGATGCCCTGTACACCTTAGCGTTCGACTATCCGGCACGCAGCGCCTTTTTTCAAAAGGAACTAGAGAATTATTTATTACTCTGCCGCGAAGAACACTTAAATCCTGCTGATTTGCTTGGTTCCTACGCAGGGGCAATGGGAATGCCACAATTTATGCCCAGTAGTTTTAGAAACTACGCCGCTGATTTTGATCGGGATGGACGGCGCGACATTTGGCATAACGATGCCGATGTTATTGCCAGTATCGCCAATTATTTTGCTAAGCACCACTGGCAGGTAGGGCAAGGGATTGCTCTACCCGCAACCGTATCGGGAACACATTATCAACGCGCACTGAATAATACGCTTAAGCCGGACTTAAGACTTGCTGAGTTAGAATCTCTCGACTTAAAAATTTCAGTGCCATTAGCTTTAGACACTAAAGTGAAAGTTCTTGCCTTAAAACAGGAACAAGGCGAAGAGCTCTGGGTCGGTTTAGATAATTTTTATTGCCTAACCCGTTATAACCAGAGTCCTTTGTATGCCATGGCAGTTTTTCAATTAAGCCAAGCTATCGTAAATAAATTGGCTTTAAACAGGAAGGGGGCTTTCCCATGAATAAACTCATATCAGCAATCTCAACTATTGTCTTATGCAGTTATTTTTCAAATCCAATTTCCAGCGCAGAAGCTGCCACTAAACATAGCACACACAAACACAGCAGTTCTAAATCTCACCATCGCGTCATCGGTGTCGCTAGACATCACAGCAAACACAGTGCTCATCGACTCGTTAGACATAGCCATCGCGTTAGTGATGGCAAAAGTGGCACGGCTTCATGGTATGGCAATGAATTTCAAGGCAGAAAAACCGCTAATGGCGAACGCTACGATATGTATGCCATGACCGCCGCCCATAATTCATTGCCACTGTCGTCGTATGCCGAAGTGACCAATATTAAAAACAAGCGCAGTGTCATCGTACGCATTAATGACCGTGGCCCATTTCGTGGCAACCGAGTCATTGACCTGTCTTATGCGGCAGCTAAAGAGTTAGGTATTCATGATAGTGGCACTGGCTCTATTAAAGTGACCCCGTTAGTTGTGAATGAATCTGTTTTTAGTAACAACGACCATCCGGGCTAATGAGTGCCTGACCGAGCAAGCAAAAAATTAAAAATACGTCGGAAAGCCTTGCTAAATGCCCAACGGAGATGGGCGGGTCATTGTTGAAAGTTTGGGCTACCAATGTATATCTAAAGCGGGACAGCGTCAGCAATTCTCATTATAACCTTCAACGTAAATGAGGCGTGCAGGCTCTGCCTGCACGTCAATACGCGCAAGCAGAGCTTGCACTCCACGCCTTATAGCCTAGTTACGGCCCGCCATTCTCATTATATTAACGTTATCCGATTGGATTTAAATTACTTTCCGTAACGGGCATTGCTGCTGTTTGGGCTTCGTCAGTTGCAGATATTACAGTAGCGCATATAATAATGTGACGTTAAATAGCAATATGAGATTTTGGCTAGGCACTATTAGATGATTGGTATGCAACCTGGCACAGAATTTGGAGACTATCTAATAGGTGAGAAAATTGGGGAAAGCTTACAGGCCGAGGTTTACAAAGCTTTCCACAAGTTCAACTTACATGTCCCGTTAACCCTCAAGGTGCTTAAGCCTCATTCGAGTGCAGTAGAGCAAACCCAATATCTGCGGCAGAAAATCGAACGCCTGCAAGTCCTTCACGATCCCAGAATGGGTATTCCGTTACTGTTGGAATCTTGTGATAACACACCATTCATTATTCAACCATGGATTTCAGGCATCACCCTAAATAAATGGCTCGAAGGGCGTCTCCCCTTAGATATTCGAACCTTCTTTACTTTGGCCTGTGCACTTGCTGATATTTTGCATATGGTGCACGATGCCGGTATCGTTCACGGCGGCATTAAACCGCACAACATTTTAATTCAACCTAGCACATTGAGTGTGTGGCTGACCGATTTCGTCACCCCCTTGGATATTCGCGATGTCAGCCATTTTATTTATGACACTGGTTTTGTTCGCGACACCCTCGCTTATACCTCACCAGAGCAATCAGGTCGTATCAACCATCGCGTAGATTTCTCTACCGATTTATATTCACTTGGCATTATCTTTTATGAGCTTCTAACCGGACAACTTCCTTATTTCTCTAGCGATCCTCTGGAGTTGATTCACTTGCATCTTTCTGAGGAAGCGACTCTAGCATCTGATTTAAACCCACAAGTGCCACATATACTGGCGAAAATTGTTGCCAAATTAACACTCAAGGAGCCCGAGAAGCGTTACCAGAGTAGTCATGGACTTCTGGCCGACTTGAACCACTGCCTCGCTGAGTTTACTGTGAATGGCGGTAGCGTTGATTTTCATCTCGGGTCGACCGATCAGATGCCCCGCACAGTGTTTATTTCACGTATGGTTGGCCGCAATCATGAGGCTCGAATTATTCTTGATCAATACGATTACGTCGTTAAAGGTCAGTTTCGCTCGTTGTTTATATCAGGACTTTCTGGTGTGGGTAAGACACGGCTAATTCAGGAACTGCAAAAGCCGCTCGTGAAACACTGTGGCTATTTCACTTCCGGAAAGTTCGATCAGTATCAAAAAAATATTCCGTATAGTTCGCTAATTCAAGCCTTGCGTCATCTGATGCGGACTTTTTTAACGGAGAGTGATCAACAGGTGGCGCAATGGCAGGCTCGGATCCTAAAAGCCTTGATCTCTAACGGTCGCGTGATCACCGATGTTTTGCCAGAGTTGGAATTTATCATTGGTTCTCAGCCTGAAGTCGCCCATCTCCCGCCGGTAGAGGCTCGCAATCGCTTCAATAGTGTGTTTGGCTCTTTTTTAGCCAGCCTAATCTGTGAAAATAATCCGCTTATCTTATTTATTGATGACCTGCAATGGTGTGATACCGCGACCTTCGAATTTCTACAATACATATTTGCTAATAGTGAAGATTACCCCTATTTGTTCTTTATGGGGGCCTATCGTAATAACGAAGTCGATAGCACTCATCCGCTTGCGAAACTACTGCAAGCCATCAGGCAAAATAACGAGTCTGTTAAAGAAATTTATCTTACTGAACTTGATCAGGGCAGCGTTCACGAGATGGTGGCCTATATTCTGGATGCCTCTCTTGAAGAAACGAAATCCTTGGCACATTTCATCAATGAATTGACCGAAGGCAATCCTTTGTTTGTCAGTGAGAGTCTGTCCTATCTGTACAAGGAATGTCTGTTATACCTCGATAATCGCCAACATTGGTGCTGGGACATTGTTCGTATTCGCGATTCGCAAATGCCAACCACCGTCGTGGATATGTTTAGTTCTAAAGTACGTAAATTACCAGCGGAAACGCTAATGGTGCTTGAATACTGTGCGTGCATGGGCAACCGTTTTACACCGCAGGAGCTGTCATTGATACTGAATATCGATCTGAGCCGTCTGTTTGAAACACTTAAGCCCGTGCTTAACTTAGGCATGTTGTTGGAAAATAAGGTGGATTTGCAGTTCGTGCACGATCGTGTTCAGGAAGCGGTGCTGCGCATAATCGAACCACAATTACGTATAGCCATCCATTGGCGAATCGGCAATCGCTTGCTAGAGAATACACAGAAAAAAGAAGTAATAGAAAAATCAGACAAATTATTTACCATTGCCTCCCACCTTAATCGTGGTCGCCCTAACAAGATTACCGCTGATATCGCTAAAATGTTGGCTGATATCAATTTTTATGCTGGCAATAAGGCTATGGAATCGCTGGCAACAGATGCCGCTAACGAGTTTTTTCGTTTTGCTTATGCACTATTACAGCCCGATTGTTGGCGGGAGGACTACACCGCGAGTTTTCGCATTTTGCAACGACTAGCGAAAACAGAATTGATGTGTGGACGCTACGAAGAATCGGAAATATTGATTGATTGCTTGGTAGAGCATGCCGCGACTGATATGGATAAAGCCGAGGCACTAGCGGAACAAACGACTTCATTATCATCAGTAGGCAATTTCAATACAGCTATTGCAACAGCCAACCGAGGACTGGATTTTTTTGGTAAAGCCATCCCGAGCAATGACAACGAAGCACGTCAACGCATGCAAGAACTGATGACACGCGTAGCAGAGCAAGGCGATGTGTGGCATAAGATTTTGCATATGCCATTCAGCAGCGATAATCATAGCAAGATTGAGCTGGCTTTTTACAGTGAATTAATTCCCGATCTATATATGTCGGGTATGGTGCCCCAGCTCTACTTAGCCGCTGCACAATCGACTCAACACTGCTTGGAAGGCGGTATGGATGAGTCGGTTATTTACTCGTTTTCGATTATGGGCCTTAATCTTGGCGAACAAGGCCTGTTCGATCAGGCTTTTCGCTATCAGGATCTGGCACATGAATTATGCACACGCTATCCTAACACCTTCGGTGCAACACGGGGTATGAATGGTATCGTTTGGTGCAATATGCATTCGCGTAGCCATCCGGCTGAGATTGTTGATTATTGTCATAAGACCATCCAGTGTGGCAAAAATTGTGGTGATTTGTACAACGCTGGCCTGTCCTATGGCCCACTAATGTGGAATTTACAATTACAAGGTCAAGATCTCCAGAAGGTTGATGAAGCCGCACAAGAGTGCTTACAGTTTTCACGTAAAAATCACTTGTCATTTTCGGTAGGGATGGCTGATGCCGTCTTGGCAGGCTGGGTGCATCCCATGAACGCTAAGGCATTGCCAACTGATATGACAGAGAAACTGGCTCAATGGCAGGCGGATAACCACGTCGCCACCTCAGGAAGTTATTTCGTATTACTTGGCATCGCTCAATATTTTATCGGTGAGTACGAGCAGGCTGAGATCACTCTCAATGAAGTCAATCGCTATCTTAATGGCTTGACTGATAATGTATTGAAACGGCAATGGATTGTATTTAATATCCTCAATTATTTAAGGCTTTCAAGATTACGTAATCCGGGTCAGGTTTTGGAATCACTCCCCGCTGACATTGAAGAGCAGCTGAAGCAAGTTCGTGTATGGAGTCAACTGGGCCCATTGCTCAAGCCTTATTTCACTCTCTTGCTAGCGGAGATTGCACTCGCGAGTGATGAGCGCCGGGAAGCGAGGAATCTGTATCTTGACGCATCGGAATTGGCTCATGCTAGCCGCTACATTATGCTCGAAGCCTACCTATATCAATGCCTAGCGGAGCTGAAAGAGCGTACCAGCCTAGGTAACCCTGGTATGTTGTACCGTGAAGCTTTACGTTTGTATCAACTATGTAACGCCAATCGGCTATCACAACAACTGATTAGTCAGCATGCGCTGTATCTACAAGCAGAGCCAGAGGTGACTATTGAGCCCTTAGATAGTCAACAAAGCATCAGTATTTTGTCCTATCTCAATCTCAGTTACCTGATGCAATCGGTGCTGGATATTTCTGTAGAGACGGATTTTGATAAAGTATTGAGCAAGATTATTAGCACAGTGTTGGAATCGTCTGGCGCTCAGCATGGCTATCTTTTGATTAAAGAACATGACACATTGGTTTTGCAGGCAGAATGCCATGTCTCTGATTCTAATGAACGTAATATCGCACAATGCGTTAATTCAAATCAGCTCAACATCATTACCCAACCACACTGTTTAGAAAAGGGTAATGAACTGTGCCTAGCTATTGTAAATTTTGTCTACAGAACTGGCGAAAAAGTCATTCTCGCCAACGCATCAGAGGAAGGCCTATTTACTAATGCACATGAAGTACAATCATTGGCGTTACGTTCAGTGTTGTGCCTCCCTGTCATGACTCAAGGTAACGTGATCGGCATTCTTTATCTGGAAGATCGCTTGACTGAAGGCGTATTTACACAGGATAAAGTTAACATGACGGAAATGCTTGCCGCACACGCGGCTATTTCATTAGAAAATGTACATTTACTATTGGATACTAAACGTAACGAAGAAAAATTACGCACTCTTAATGAAACACTGGAACAACGTGTTCAGGAAGAGCTCAACAAAAATCGTGAAAAAGATATATTGATGATCCAACAGTCTAGGTTGGCGGCGATGGGCGAGATGATTGGCAACATTGCCCATCAATGGCGTCAACCGTTGAATGCACTTGCCTTAGTGTTATCTAACATCAAAGATGCTTATCAATTCAATGAGCTCGATGCAGATTATATCAATCAGGCCGAGGCTAACGGCAAGCGATTAATTCAAAAGATGACCACTACGATTAATGATTTTAGAGACTTCTTTAAAACCGATAAGAAAGAAGTAAATTTCTCGGCCTACGCGCAAATTCATGAAGCGATTGCACTGGTCGATGCCGCATTTAAGCATAACCATATTGAGATTACCTTAGAAGTGCTTCAGGACATCCAATTATGTGGTTTTCCGAATGAATATTCTCAAGTCTTGCTCAATCTATTGTCGAACGCAAAAGATGCAATCCTTGCGCATACTGAAACAGGATCTGTCATTATTAGACTCTACCAAAAGGACAATTATGGCTGTGTTGCTGTAGAAGACAATGGTGGTGGTGTACCCGAATTAGTGATGAGTAAAATTTTTGAGCCTTATTTTTCTACGAAATCGATGGGTTCTGGTATTGGGCTTTATATGTCGAAAATGATTATCGAACACCACATGAAGGGCTTTCTGATCGTGGAAAATACTCAGTATGGCGCGGTATTTACTGTTTGTACTCCACTGGCAGAGGAGTGTTTATGACTAATCAAGTTTTCAATCGAGATGATCTTAAAATGCTGAGTGTCTTATATGTCGAAGATGATGAAGATATTCGCGAACAAATGACACAATATCTGCGGCGGAGGGTGGGTACGCTGTTGGTGGCTAAAAATGGCGTAGAGGGTCTGAATCTCTATCGCACAGAACAACCCGATATGATTGTGACTGATATTCTGATGCCGATTATGGACGGACTAGAAATGGCCGATGAAATTCGTAAAACGGATATCACTATCCCCATTATTGTTACGACAGCATTCGAGAGTACTAGATACTTTATGCGCTCGATTGAAATTGGTATCGATAAATATGTCACTAAACCAGTTGACACAGACTTATTTTATCGTGCGTTACAAAGCTGTTCGCATCGTATCAAGCTCGATAAGCAACTACAATTGGCTTATAAGGTCTTTGAGCATTGCGCTGAGGGTATTTTAATCACCGATGTCAATAAAGAGATTTGCTGGATTAACCCTTCTTTTACAGAAATTACAGGTTATACGGAAGAATGTGTCCTAGGAAAGAAACCACAGCTACTTTCTTCTGGGAGACAAGATAAATGTTTTTATCTAGCCATGTGGGCGGAGATTACTGAGAAGAGTTGTTGGAAAGGTGAAATCTGGAATAAGCGCAAAAATGGAGAGGTTTATCCACAATGGTTATCGATCAACGTACTACTCGATAAGCACGGCAATATTACAAATTATGTAGGTATTTTTTCAGATATTAGTGAACGCAAGGCGGCTGAAGATCAGATTAGACATTTAGCTAATCATGATCCGCTAACAGGTCTACCTAATCGAAATTTATTGCGAGACCGCATGGCTGTATCTTTAGCTCATGCCGGTCGAAAACAACACAAGATCGCACTCTTGCTATTTGATCTAGATAATTTTAAGCATGTTAACGATACGTTTGGTCATCAAACTGGAGATACTCTTTTACTGGAAGTGGCCAACCGATTAAAAGAAGCAATCAGATCTTGCGATACCATCTGCCGTTTGGGGGGTGATGAATTTGTCATCGTGCTTGACGAAATTTTAGATGTCACGGATGCGATTCGAGCCGCAGAAGTTATTCTGGAGATCATTAGTCCGAATTTAGCGATTAATGGTCAAGTGATGGGGGTTAGTCCTAGCATCGGTATAGTACTTTATCCTCATGGAGGTGCTGATTTGGTAACACTATTGAAAAATGCAGACGCCGCGATGTACGCAGCAAAGCGGGCCGGGGGAAACCGATACCATGTTTGTTTGTAACTTCTGGCTATCCCACTTAAATCGGTACACAGTTAAAGGTTAAGCCGTTCGTGGTGAGTCCTTCAGCTTATTGAACCATGACCGGCTTAACTGTCTACCCTTCGCGCGCTCATGACTCAAGTTGCCCAATAAACCAAGAGAAACGAATTTTTTAGCCCATAAACTCACCTTCGACCGGAAATGGACTGAACAAACCATCAAAAACTTTCGGGCATAAAAAAACCGACGTTATGAGTCGGCTTAGTGTGCTTATAGCGTGGTGCCCAGGGGCGGAATCGAACCGTCGACACGAGGATTTTCAGTCCTCTGCTCTACCGACTGAGCTACCTGGGCATTTGTACTGTTTTTTTATGAGTGGTGCCCAGGGGCGGAATCGAACCGTCGACACGAGGATTTTCAGTCCTCTGCTCTACCGACTGAGCTACCTGGGCATACCTACAAAAGAGGGCTATTACACTTGATTCTATTTGTTTAGTCAATAAAAAATTAAACCACATCGAGCAATTAGGGTATCTTGATGTTGGTGCGACAATCTGACACGCGACAATCTGCCACATTTTAATTCTCAAGCCTTATCGTTAGACTACCTGCAACTCTTGAGATGCAAGCTCCTTCTTTAGGTACTTAGAGTTATTAGATCCTTCTCTTAAGCGGCTCAATGAGCCGCTTTTTTTTACCTGATTAATCGTTTAGTTTAGCGTTGAAATAATGTCGCTGTGCATATAAAGCAACATTAACCAATGCAATTAATACCGGTACTTCAATTAATGGCCCAATAACAGCAGCAAATGCTTGTCCTGATTCCAAGCCAAATACAGCAACTGCCACTGCAATAGCCAATTCAAAGTTATTACCCGCCGCTGTGAATGACAAGGTTGCACAAAGTCGATAATCAGCTCCAATTTTAGCCGACAAGAAAAATGTCATGAGAAACATGATGACAAAATAAATAACCAATGGGATAGCAATACGTAGTACATCGAAAGGCAAGGCCACTATGCGGTCGCCCTTAAGCGAAAACATTACCAAAATGGTAAATAACAGTGCCACCAACGTTATGGGACTTATTTTGGGTATAAACGTTTTTTCATACCAAATGCTGCCCTGTCTGCGCACTAAAATACGTCGTGTTAGCAATCCTGCAAAAAAAGGGATGCCCAAATAAATCATGACACTCTGAGCGACATCAAGCATGGAGATATCTATTTCGCGTCCTCCGTTCATACCGAGCCAGTCAGGTAATAAGCTCACAAAGAAATACGCATAGACGGAAAAGAACAGCATTTGAAAAATCGAATTAAATGCCACTAATCCCGCACAGTAGTCATTATCGCCATCTGCCAGTTCGTTCCAAACCAATACCATTGCAATGCAACGTGCTAGCCCGATGATAATCAAGCCAACGCGGTATTCCGGATAGTCTGCTAAAAAAATGGCTGATAAAGCAAACATTAACAAAGGACCTATTAGCCAATTTTGCAGCAGTGATAGTAGAAGCACTTTGCTATTTTTAAAAATTTTTGGTAATTCTTCGTAACGAACTTTAGCGAGTGGAGGATACATCATTAAAATTAGCCCAATAGCAATGGGCATTGACGTTGTGCCAATTTGAAAATAACTCAGCCATTGTGAAAATGCGGGAATAAAGTAGCCTAAGCTAACACCTATTGCCATGACGCTAAATATCCATACGGTCAAAAAACGTTCGATGACGCCCAGGTGCTTAATTTCAGTCTGCGTAGGCTTATTCATTGCGATAACCTCGATGGATTGCCTGACTGCCAATCAGGTTAAGTTGCGTACTGAGCTCGGCTTTGGATAACTGTTCTAAAGGCAATGCCAACATGGCATCAACTCGTTCTTGAAGTGCGTCAAATGTTGCTTGGAAGGCCTGTGTGACTATCGCCTCTTCACCACCGATATGTGCAGGGTCTGGCAGTCCCCAATGTGCTTTGATTGTACTATTGAGATAGACAGGACAAACTTCACCAACGGCTTGATCGCACACCGTAATCGCAATATCAATACCGATTCAACAAATTCATCCCACGATTGACTACGATAACCGTCTGTCGGTAAACCATTACGGGCTAGTGTGGCTAAAGCATTGGCATTTATTTTCCCGGTTGGATGACTACCCGCTGAAAATGCTTTAACTCAACCCTGAGACTGATGGTTGATAATCGCCTCACCTAATACACTACGACATGAATTACCGGTACATAAGATCAAAATATTTAACATAATTTTCCTTATTAAATTGGAATATACGGATTTACATATATCATAACTGAAAAACGCCAAAGTCGCTTTAGGATTAAGTTTTTGGTAACTATTCAGCCTCCCTTAATTCGCTATTACAACCTGACTGTGCCAGCATCCTTGCTGGAATGACGGCTTAACTTTAGGGGCGAGCATGATAACGGTGTGCTTTTTTTCGCCTAAAGCGCCTACTGTTGGCAACTTGCCTAAGTTATTCCATGCACATTCCTTAATTGCAGTGGAATAAGAGCTTGGCAACGAGCGAAATACTTCAGCGAATCCCTGCCGGTATGTGACTTAGCTGAGGCATCTTGCTAATCAGGTTAGGATTTGCATTGAAAATTTCAATAAACCTGATACATTCTGTAAGCGAATTTTTATTTATAGGAAAAACGTGTGATGGTTTTTAGAAAATTTCAGTGTGATATCTGTGGCTTTATTTATGATGAAGCATTAGGTGACCCTGACTCTGATATCGCCCCCGGCACTTTATGGGAAGATATTCCGGATGATTGGCGCTGTCCAGAATGCGGAGCTTCAAAAACAAATTTTGAGCTGCTTCATTGAAAAACTGGCTTTTTTGTTTCTTAGGCAGACAAATCTCTGTGGGCAGTGCAACAGCTGCCCTCATATCTTCTTCCCCATTGCGTCATAATAATGCTTAGGGTATTTCAAAAAAGACTAGCCGTTCAAATAGCACCTAATCGACGGCATACTAAGTCGAATACATCTATTTTTAAAACAAGCTTATTTAAACAAACCTCCAAACCCGATACGCTTACTGAAAAAGCCAACGCTCCCACTTGTTCTATTCGTCACCAACTATCAGCAACGATGCTTGGTCTAGTCGTTGGTCTTGTTCTGATACTGTCTGCTAGCACTCTTGTGTTACAAGCGAGCTACTTAGAAAAGGAGCTAGATAAACGCATTACCCTGCTAAGGGCTCATACGATTGAGATAGGTTTGAAGCTATCAACCGAGCTGGCTCAGTCGCTTGACAATGATTTAGCCCAGTTAGAGGTGTCACGGATGACCCAAACAGTGCAAAATGTTACGCAAAAACAGGCCGCATTGAATTATGCTATTGTAACGAATACAGAAGGTGTCGTTCTCGTACATACTAGCCAGCCCTACTTACAACAAACGCTGTTAGACGATGAGGCTAGCCATTTTGCGCTAGAGCGACTGCATGTCTCTCATCGTGAATACCCCGCCGAAAAAATCATCGAAATCATTCATCCTTTGCAAGTAAACTCCCAGAAATCGGGTGTGCTGCGTTTAGGTTTTAGCAGTCAAGCCTTACAAGATGAAATAGCCCATTCTCAAACTGAAATAGCGCAGTTTACTTATCGTCTTATGGTGATAACAATAATCATCACCTGTTTTTTTATGATGTTCGCCTACTTAAAAGCATGGAATGTTGCTAAAAGTGTTTCGTATCCCTTAATGCGTATCAATGACTCGGTTAAAGAGCTGACTCAAGGTAATTTTTCTGCTGCCCTACAAAAACTCGAAGTTAATCTAAATCACACATCACAACAAGGTAACAGCAAAGACCACATTAGTGAATTGACAGAATCGTTTATCGAAATGACGCATGACTTTCGTCTGGAGCAGCAACGTCAGCTTGAGTATATTGCTAGCTTAGAAGACGCGTTAAAAGAACGTGGTATTGAGTTACAACACGCTAACGAGAAATTAACGGAACAGGGGCAAATGAAAGCCAGTTTTTTATCTGCCGTCTCGCATGAGCTGCGCTCACCGTTATTATCTGTCATGGGTTTAGCTCGCATTCTTAAAGCAAGCTTTGAAGACACGGTTTGTCCCGCCTTATCCGCAGTCAATGAACCGCAATTGCAACGCGCTATAGATCATATAAAAGATCACGCACAAACCATCGCCGATGAAAGTCAGCAGTTGACTGCTCTCATCAATGACGTATTGGATCTTGCAAAAATGGAAGCCGATTGTAGCGATTGGAATATACGAGAATTGTCTATTGAGGAGGTGATTGATCGAGCAATGACGGCTACTGCGCCATTATTTTTAGATAAGCCAATACAATTTCACAAGCACATCGCAGAAAATTTACCCCGTATTGAAGGCGATCGAGAGCGATTGGTTAAAGTCGTCGTTAATTTGATTAGCAATGCCGCAAAATTTACTGAGCAAGGCAGCGTCACCTGTAGTGCGATCTTACAACATGACGCATTAATTATTGCCGTTACCGATACAGGTTGCGGCATGAATACTGATGAGCAAGAAAAAGTGTTTGAAAAATTCAAACACGTCGGTGGCATGTTAACGGGAAAACAACACTCGACGGGTTTAGGGTTACCGATTTGTAAACAAATCATTACCCATCATGGCGGCAAGCTCTGGCTTGAAAGCCGTTTAGACCACGGCAGCGCTTTTCTGTTCTCATTGCCCTTACCTCACACATCTCCCGTTAACAGCACCTTGCAAAGTAAACGTGTTAACGAGATTAGTTTTGTTTGGCAAAGTAGTTGGCAGGTCCTTGAAAATGCCTTGCGTTCTCGCCTTGAACAGCCCGACTTAGCGCAAACCCCCACTGTACTAATCATTGACGCAGAGCTAGACAACTGGCAATGGCTCAAGCCAAACTGCCAAGTTCAGCATCTACGCTTAACAGGCATCGGTCATATTGCTACCGAATTACTCAAGATTGGCATCGAGCCGCCAGACGTTATTATTGTTGACGATAAGTTCCCGCATTTAGATGGATTGGCTGTGACAGCGCAACTGCGTAGTAATCCATCCATCCTAAATGTCCCGATTATATTGCATTCAAAGCAAGACAATAAGGTATTAGCAGAACTTTTGGGATTAGATCAATTTTTGGCTAAACCGGCGCATCATGCCGATTTACTGCAAGCCATCCAAGCACTATTTCATGCGCCAAAGCCTGAGAAAAGAGTTTTAGTCTTTGATACCGACCTTGATCGTCGGCATATTTGGCTGGCACTACTGTCGTGCTGTGGATATGATGTAAAAGAAGCCGGAACTGCTGAACATGCCATTGAGCTGGCCGTCGCTTTTACGCCACACTTGGTCATTACGGATGCCGAACTCGCTGCCGACTGTGATTTAGTTTACCGTCTTAGAATAGAACTGGGTTTGGATAAATTATTTATAACACTCTTAGACAATAGTGACGCATGAGAAGTGTTTTTGGCTCATTCTAATGATTATTTTTCATTGCCTGAGTTAATACTCCAGTCGCATACAGTATGCTCATTCCTTAGCTCCTTCGTGGGGTCAATAAAGTGTATTTACAACAATACCTCGCTATCCATAAAATGGGCGCACAACATCAAAAAACGACATGGCATTTCTTAGGATTTTATGTGGCATCACACCATTCGCCACATGAGCCAAGTTTCTTTAATTTGGTGCATTTATAAGCATAATGGCTTGGCGATGCACCATCCCCGCTCTCTATAACTCTTCCATCGCTAGCCCGAAAGAATAAATTTTCTAAAAAGCAGTAACTAGAATGCTGTTCTCACAGTATTTACGTTAATTAAAGATTAAAAATACAATATTGGCATTTATTCTGCTTGATGATTTATACGAATCAATGTAATGAGGTTGATTGGTTTCATGCTCCTGTAACTAACATCAATTATGATTACATTTAGTTCAGCCTTATTTTTTGGAGGAAAAGCCAATGTTATCAATACCTACAGAATGGTCATTTAGCTTTTCAGGTGAACTGGCCGCCTTTATGTTATTACTTGTCTTTTGTGTATTAGCCAAACTTGAGTTGATATTTCCGCTGGCGATTTCATCTGCTAACGTGCGGAGGCATTCTTATAAAGCCAATTTGAGTTTGTTATTGTTTAATAGCATGCTGATATCCGCGTTGTCTAAATTGTCTTTATTTTCCATTGCACGCTATTTCCCAGTTGAGGGATTACTTGATTATGTGAATGAGGGGTGGTGGTGGGGCATTTTGGAATTCGTACTCTTAGATTTATTGTTATATCTATGGCATAAAGCCAGTCATCAACTCGATCATTTATGGATGTTTCATAGGGTTCACCATAACGACCCGTGTTTAAACCTGTCGACGGCATTCCGCGTTCATTGCATCGAACTCTGTATTATCAATAGTGTGAAAGCAATTTATATCGTTGTGCTGGGATTAGATCAAATGACGGTGCTCATCAATGAATTTATGAGCACACTGTTTGTTATGTTCCATCACACTAATTTTAAACTGAAGGGCGAGCGTTGGCTGAGTCTGATTATTATTGTACCCTCGCTGCATCGCACCCATCACTCTGTACAACGTGCCGAGCATGATTCCAATTATGGGGCGGTATTTTCTCTGTGGGATAGGTTATTTGGTACGTTATTAAACTTACAGCCCACTGAAATTGGCATTAAGGGCAAATCGCCACAGCAATTTATGGCACTGCTACGATTTGGCTTTGCTCTGCCGTCAACTTCTCCCCTATCTACCATTTCGACGACACTGGATTTAGACCATATGATTGCAGAAGCCGCTTATTACCGAGCCGAAAAGCGTGATTTTCGCCCAGGTTATGAGTTAATGGATTGGCTAGAGGCCAAAAAAGAAATTTTGCAGCTGGTTTATGGTAATCGTTCCACGATGTCAAACCACCTAAGACAAATAAGGGGCATTAAAAGTGCGGTTTAATCTCAGGTAGCTTAACGCTTTTGATTCCAGTAATTTGTCCCATTTACCATTAGCTCTGCTGGATCCTTAAGGCCAACATATCTGGGTTCTATTCGTCCCCAGATAGTTTTATAAACAATCACCGTATTCCATCACTAAAAGGCGGCAATCAAATAGAGTAATAGGGTGTTGAATGCTAATAAAAAGTCGTAACAGCAGTTCTAAAAACAAATAAATGGTGAAGGTTCGTGCACCAGCCGCTTGCCAACGTTGATGGGTGTTTCCACTACAACGCCATACTGCGATAGTCCACCAAAGAATCGGCAAAAATACCATTCCATGCACAGTTTTCCAGCTGGCAATGGTGTAAGTTATATTGGCTATACGATAATCAATATAAAACAAAATACCATTAATGATTAAAAAAAATGGCCAAAAAGCCCGCCATAACGCGACTTTTCCTAGCCAAGCGGACTTTAAAATGGCATACCAATTTCCACACGCACGTTCTTTCCAAAGTGGATTGATTATCGGAGTGTAAAAATAGACTAAACCAAAAACAGCGGTCAAAAAGATACCCGCTTCAATCGGCGTGAACAAATGAACGTAAGTAAAAATGATTGGCAAGGTATTAATAAACATAATAGTGCTTGTCCACTAAGCTTGCCTGTAGCTGTTATAAGAAAAATAGAGCATTTTTGGTTACAGCTACTATGCCGATATAAGCAAAGCAAAGCATCGCACCGGTAAATGCCAGCCAGCGCAACATTCCGCGATAACGCATGACAAGAACACCTAAGCCGATGTAAATAATGACTGCAAATAACTTAGCCATAATCCAGTTATGCTCGATGGACATCCAGTTCCCTTGAAAAACCAGGATGAAACCTGTGAACAATAACACGCCGTTAATAATGTGGGGGGCCACTTTGAAAAGCGTTTGTTTAAGCAATAACGGCTGGGTTTCTGAAAGAATCACCCTGCCAACAAAACTTGAAATTGACAATAAAATAAAGCTTAGGTGTAGTAATTTAATCATAGTGTTCTCTATATTGATTTAAAGAGGGCGCGAGGCCTACGGCTATTAAGTTTAAGCATATGGATATTTTCTATCGATCACTGAACATCTCTCCAAAACAGAAGAGGTCAACTTAATCTAATGATAGCAATGATTAGCTGAGGAAAACAGTAGGATAGTGATGTACTATCCTAACATTAGATATTCTTAAAACGAGTATTTAAATTTGTCATCAAACGCACTTATACTTATTGTTATCGAGAAAAGTGGCTAATTATTAATCAATTTAACTTAAGCTATTCATTTAAAAAGCCAAAAAGCCTGTCATAAAGATCTTATTAACAGACTTATCCACAGAATTTGTGGGTAACTTTTTTATTGGCGATTTTTTCGAGAATAAAAAAATTAAGCCGCAAACGCCTCAATACTCGCCAAAATACCCGCACTATCCAAACCGCATAAGGCCAGCAATTCATCGCGGGTGCCTTGTTCAACAAAACGGTCAGGTAAGCCTAGATTCAGTACGGGCATCAAAATACGTTGCG
>CAJAVP010000050.1 GCA_903945375.1 uncultured Methylococcaceae bacterium
CACCGCCCCAAAAGAGCAGATAAGGTAGTCGGTGTATAAGTCTTCTATTGGGTCTGTCATCTTAGTCACCTTGTTTGTCAATGGGCTGGTAATTTTACCTTTAAATTTAGTTCAAATTTAAAGGGAGTGCGTAAGGTGAGGGAGTCATACATTTTCAGTCGTCGCAGATCAACATCCAAGGCATACTAGTGAGCCAAATGCGCCGTTATCGTTAGGACTTGAACATGCAACCTTTAGCCTTTGTCGATCTGGAAACCACCGGTGGCTCGGCCACCAAAGACCGTATTACTGAAATCGGCATGGTCTTAGTGGATGACGACGGTGTGCGGGAATGGAGCCAATTGATCCATCCGCAAATGCGCATTCCGCTGTATATCGAGCAAATGACCGGTATCAGCAATGAGATGGTGGCTAATATGCCAAGCTTTGAAGCGGTGGCGGCAAAAGTGGATGCTTTGTTGCAGGGGCGGCTATTCATTGCCCACAACGCACGTTTTGACTACGGCTTCCTGAAAAATGAATTCAAACGGCTAGAGATGCTGTTTAAACCCCAGGTGTTATGCACGGTGAAACTGTCACGGGCACTGTATCCCCAGTTCCAACGACATAATCTCGACAGCCTGATAGATCGCCATCAACTTCAAGCGAAGGAACGCCATCGCGCTTTAGCGGATGCGCAATTGATTTATCAATTTTGGCAACTTTCGTTACAGCAGTTTTCAGCTGAGGCCATAGAGGCCACGGTAAAAAAACTGGTGCAACGTTCCAGCCTGCCGTCGCAACTGGATCCGAACCTCGTGCATGAACTGCCAGAAAGTCCCGGTGTGTATCTTTTTTATGGTGAAAACGACTTACCGCTCTACATTGGCAAAAGCGTCAATATCCGCCAGCGGGTCTTATCGCACTTTGCCGCCGACCATCGGAACAGCAAGGAAATGAGCCTGTCGCAGCAAACCAAGCGTATCGACTGGATCGAAACCGGAGGCGAACTGGGTGCGTTACTAACCGAAGCCCGATTGATCAAACAAATGACACCCGTGCATAACCAACGGCTGCGGCGCAAAAATGCGCTGTGTGCCTGGCAATTGCAACAAAAGCAGGATCAATTATTGCCGCAGTTGACTTGGGCCAATGATCTGGATTTCGGTTCCCAGAATAATCTGTACGGTTTATACAACAACCAACGCGATGCCCAAAAAGCCTTGCGCAATCTGGCTGGTGAACATCAGTTATGTCTGGGTGTGCTGGGGCTTGAAAAAGTGGGCAATGGCAAACCGTGCTTTGCACATCAATTGAAACTCTGCCGGGGTGCCTGTGTCGGCAAAGAATCCGGTTTGGAACATGCCACGCGTTTACTGGTCGCCATGGGCAAGCTCAAACTGGCCAGTTGGCCTTATCCTGGCGCCATTGGCATCCGCGAGGCAAACGAGTTGCATGTCATTGATCATTGGTGCTATCTCGGCACGGCGCGTAGTGACAATGAAGTCGAGGAATTTCTGACTCAAGGCAGACCGGCTTTTGACCGTGATACCTACAGGACGTTGGTCAAAGCGTTAAAGAAAAGCCAAATTGTGCACTTTCGTTCGCAAACACCCGTGATGCCCCAAAAAAACTGAGGGCTTTGCCCGTCGTCAAACTTGAAAATAATATGAGGGTATTTTCATCTTTCCCCGGTCTAAAAGGCATTAGACCGATCAAATGAGTCATCACAAAAAGTTAGTTTATTCATCTCCCACTCTTGAAAGCATGTCGAATATGGCTTGTTTCAATTTCCCATAACAGGCATTACAGGACAGGATTGGGCATTCAGACTTTAATTGATTTTGCACCAGGGAACTGCAATTTAATTGAGTCCAGTAAGTCAGCAAATATCGCAACACAATGCCTATACCATCTGGATTCCCATTAAGCCAAAAGCGAGGCTGATGGGGAAAGAAAAGTTGTCGATGACGGTTAGACTTTTTCAAGCACCGTAAAGTCCTCGCAAAAAAAAATGACGGGGCAGCCTATCACGCAAATATATAGAACCTTAGGTAAATCATGAGCCTTAAAGACAAATGGACATTCCAACGGTTAATCGGCGCACTTTTCAGCCCGAAAGTTGATGAAATCCAGCGCTTCAAGGGCCACATCTTCGGGAAGTTTAAGGCTGTGTTGGTAAATTGTTTCAGCTATGGCCATTCGTTTTTTCCAAAAAATTATGGAATGGGTTTCCAAAAGGGAAATTTAGCAAACGTGCTTTGGGTTGAACACCCTCTCCGCAGTCATTCTAAAATTATGTCGCTCGAACTATACCACTTTTTTGATACTTTTCGGTAAGACATAAAGCCTGTCTTTTAGTTATCATTTCCCCAGTAAATTCATCAGGCTAAGGGTTGTATTGGCCTTCATTTTAGCTGTGTGGGGAGCAATGGGAAAATCAATTTTGTGGGCAGCCCTGGGTATTTTTGGTGGCACGGCCGGGGGGTATTTGGCGGCCGACCAAACTGCTGTCCCGGCACAACTGGCGGTGATTGATATCCAATCGCTAATCAAACAATCGACGGTAAATGGGCAAACTGAAGCCGATGCCAAAGCCTTAACCTCGGGTATCAAGGCCACCACTGCCAAGCTGGTCGCCCAAGGTATCATCGTTATTGATTCTGGGGCCGTTGTTGATGCACCGGAGGAAGCTTATGTCACGGTCGAGTGAGTTGGTCATCACAGGACGGGCATTCACGCCAAAGTTGCTTAGGTTTGTGCGCCTACATGGGATGTCTTGGCTGCTATTGTTGGCGCTGGCCGAGGTTTTTCAGGCCAACTACCGGATTGCCGTCAACCGTACCCCCAGCCTTCCCTACAGCCTTTACTTCATTTGCCTGAATGATGCGGTTGAAACGGGCGGTTTCATCGCCTTTCATTGGCATAATGGCAAGCCCTTCCCTGATGGGACGGTTTTCACTAAACGCCTTCTCGCCGCAACAGGCGACAAAGTGACCAGGCATGGGCGTGATGTTACGGTGGGTGATGTTACCTTGCACGGCAAAGCGTATGGCATCACTGGCCGCAGGCTATTTCCAAACGACCAATTGCGGGAAGGCGACAACATCATCCCGCCCGGCAAATACTTCGTTGCCGGTGATCACGAATACAGCTTGGATAGCCGTTACGGGTTGCTCGGCCTGGTCGACCAAAAGGAGGTAATTGGCCGTGCCTATCCTATTTTCTAAAACACTGCTTTCACGTTGTATGGTTCTCCTACCTGTGGCTCTGTCGTCTTCTTTGGGTTTTGCATTTGACCCTGAAGACGACCTTTTTTTAAAAGGCTTGGCGGGACAGCAGCAACGCATTATCACTTCCCAACACGATCTCCCGGATTGGTTGAAACCCAAACCACTTCAGCTAGACCCTGTCTTTGAACAACAGCTTCACCAAGGGCTAACCAGTGCGTCCCCTCGTGCAGCAGATGCCAGTGTTAAGCCCATATCTTCTGGCCACTGGATTTTTGTTTCCTTCGGGATGCCTTTGGAAGAACTGAAGGCCGCTGCCAAGGAAGCGTCCGAAACCAAAGCGGCCCTGGTGTTCATGGGCGTTGCCGAAGGCGAGAATACGGGGCAGTTGGCGCAACGCCTTGCGGAGGTCATCAAAGGCATCAAGCCCATCCCAGGGGCAATCATAGACCCGTTGTTGTTTAACAAAATGGCGGTATCCACGGTGCCGACAATGGTGTCCACCGATGCGCAAGGCCATACCCGCCGTGTCCGTGGCTTGCCCGGTTTTGTGTGGCTGGACAGGCAGGATGAAGGTGACGCTGGACAAAAAGGCCCTGTATACACGATCACCGAGCCGGATATGATCGGCGAAATCAAACGCCGGATCGCAACGACTGATTGGGAAAAACAAAAAAGTGATGCGATGGCCAATTTCTGGAAAGGCCAAGGGGAAGGTCTGGATTTGCCCAAGGCAAAAACCAACCGGGAACGCTTGCTCGACCCGTCATTGACGGTTACCCAAGACATTTACCACCCGGACGGGCGGCTGATTGCCGCAAAAGGCCAGCGCCTGAACCCACAAACACTATTGCCGATGCGGCACGTTTACATCATTTTTGATGCCACCCAACCGGAACAAGTCGGCGTGGCCAAAAAACTCGGTGATCTGGCGGCAAGCAAAATGCAACCGGTGGTGTACCTGTTTTCTAAACTCGACCACCAAACAGGCTGGGAACAGTACAACGCGTTGGCGAGTGAACTGGGTGCTCCCGTTTACCAACTCAACAAAGCGTTGCTGAAACGCTTTCAAATCCAAGCCTTGCCTACGGTTATTGAGGGTCGTGATGATAGGTTATCCGTTAGAGAAATTAGCTATGACAAAAGATGAAATTAATTTAGCACTTTTTATTTCGGCACTTATTTTCGGTGCTTTTCTTCTTATGACTTATTCCAATGATCACCCCACTGTTACACCTCCAGAGATTCAAAAAAACCAAGAGGGTCAGCCAATTGATGAAAAATCATCTATTAAAAAACCTACACAGGCTTAAGAGATGCGGAACCTATTTAACCGCCCTACATTATTGATGGCGATAACAGCCATATTTCTGTTGTCGTCCGCCGTTGTCCATGCGGACACCACCGCATCGTCTACAACAGACAGCAGTAAATTGCTCTGCCCCGATGCGGATTTTTGGGGTAAGGGGATGCTGACCGACATTTGTTGGTCATGTCTATTCCCGATTCGTCTGTTAGGATTCACGGCGTTTGAAGGCAACAACTTTGTGCCCGATGGGGCGTCTGATCAGGCCCTTTGCTCTTGCCAGGGTAAGGACGGCATTCCGTCATTTGGGATAACTGCCGGGATGTGGTTACCGGCACGTTTGGTGGAGGTGGTCAGGAAACCCTATTGCTCACCTGTAATGGGCGGCATATCGTTCAACAACAGTGTCAGGCTCTGGGGCGGTGTTAAGGAAACTGAAAATGACGGTTCCGATAAAACTTTCTATAACTACCATTACTGGGCATTCCCTTTGTACGCCATCCTTGACCTGTTCGTGCAGACCAACTGCAATGCAGGGGGGGCTGCGTAACTTGGACATGATGTACCTATCCGAACTCGATCCGACTTGGAATATTGATGAGCTGGCTTTTTTCCTGAACCCGGAAGCGGTGATCTTTGCCAACCCGTTGGCCTTGGCGGCTTGCACGATAGATTGTGCCAAGACGACGGTGGACAAACCCATGACCTCGTTGTGGTGGTGCGCCGGGTGTTGGGGCAACCTCTATCCGTTTTCAGGCAATATCGCTTCCGATGGTTCTGCGCCCAGGGACACCAGCCTGTTGACTGCCAGGATATTGTCCAGCCTACACCGCAAAGCCTTGGCTCATAAAACCTACGGTGATGATGCCTTATGCGGCGGGACTATTTATCCTATGTTGCCCAAACAGCAATACAAGCTCAGCACGATGTTTCCGGTGGCGGAATCGGAAGGGCGGTGTTGCCATTCAATCGGAGAATCCACGTTCCGGTGGGGGGAACATCGGACTATTCCGGGGGTAGGGGAGGATTATGTATATCTGGTATGGAGATATACAGACTGCTGTCTATCGAGTGACGATTAGGGGGAAGCTATGTTTTTTCATCTAAACGCCGACTTCGCGGCTCAACGCCTCAATAGCCCATTGGTTAAGGCTTTTACCGACGGCTTGTGCTTTCACCAGGGCCGCCGCGTGAAGTTCGGGTGGAACCCGCAACATCAGTTTGCCGCTGGCAGGTTTTTGCGGGTCTTTGCCAATGGCCGCACAATCTGCCAAGTAAAAATCGATGGCATTGTGGAAGTCCTGCGTCAACTGCGCAACTGTTTCGCCTTCGAAGGTGATGCTGTCGTTGATGCCCAGCACTTTACCCCAAAAGATGCCGTCACGTTCATCAAATTCGATGCGTGCCGTGTAACCCTGATAAGTCATGGTGTTCATGGTCTGATTCCTTGCGCCTCAAGCCACAGGCGGATTTCTTCGATTTGGTATTTTTTAGCCTCTTTGCCCGGATGCGGGCGGTGCGCGTGTTTGATGGAGCCGCCTAAATGCAACGCTACCCGCGAACCGTCGCCTTCACGTACCGATCCGCCCAGGGCCGCCACCAATGATTCGATATCAGCAAATCGGAGCGAACTTGCCGTTGGCTTGGCAAAAATGGCCTGCAATATTTTGGTATGTTTGGCATTCATAGCAATAAGGCTAGCACAAAGTGCTTGCACAAAAAAGCCGTTTAGTAGGCTATTGGAGATAGCGGCATGAAAACAATTGCTAGTTTGTTAATCATGTGTCTGGCACACAACAGCGTCGCGAGCGTCTACCTCGCCACCAGCGTGCTATTCTTCACACCATTTTCTGCCATCGCCGATGCTTTTATTGACCAGGCGAACGATGGAAAAAATCTTGGCGGCACGCTCCGTTCGGATTTTGTCCTGCCTGAGATGGACGCGGCTTCCGGGACGATAACCCTCAAGAACGGCGCGGTGAACGGTCAAACTGTCGGGCAAAACGAGCTGTTCCAGGAAGTCATACCAGGTTCTATGGATGCTGCCGTCGCCGCTTACGGTAACAGTGATGCCATGAGCACACACATAAATGATAAATTGGATGAGCTGGGTTCATCCGGCACCAGTCACGGGATGGCCTATCAAACCTTGTTGGGTGCGAACACGGCAATGCCGAATATGAAGAACGACCCGATCTGGCAAACCTCTGATAATGTGTTGGGACAAAAGAGTTCTGATATCAACGATAAGTTTACAGGTTGCCAAAAAAATTCCACCTTCAGTGAAAAGTCGTGTTCAGTGCATGTCAAAGATTTGAAGACTTGCAAGAAGGCGGCAAAAGCCGATAAATGCCATGTAACGAGGAATATCACCTACAGTCCGGTGATCCGCATGGGGGCTGGTGATGGAAGAATTGCCAGTTGTGGCGCAGGCTGCACGTACCTATACATAGGTACGGTTGGGGATAACTACTGGTCAGGTGGAAATTGTACGATCTTTACCTGGACGGCCAGTTTTATCGTGTCACGACCAGATGCCATCCGCAATGTCACTATTGACAATGTCCAATATGATGACCAGAGCAGAATTCATATTAATGATAACTTGGTTTATACGGGTAGATCAGGATACGACACTAGAAAGAAATGCGATAGTAAAATAAGCTGGGTTGAAAACCCCAGCACAGATGTTACTAATGCGTTCAAAAATATATCGTCTGGCAGCATGGTGACGGTCAGGCAGCAAACACGGGTGGGAGGCTTTGGCGAAGGGTTTTTACGACTAAAAGTACAAGCCGCTCCAGATGTCACTGAACAATTCACCGATTGGCCAGTTGGATGTCGGGGACGGGTGTCAACTTGGTGGTCATCACGCGGCCAACCATTGGATTGGATCAGGACAGATGCCTTGGAAGACCAAGCTTCCACCGATTGGTGGCAATGCTTAGATGCCGCCCATGACCGTTTATTTGGTGGGGTGCTGGTGTCCACCAGCCAGCCTGAGACGTTCAGTGGCTTTGGCGACATTCTGCCGGAACCCTTGGCTTCACCTCCAGCACCGATTTGCTACAGTGCAGAAACCCGGGTGCCGGGACATGTGAAGCTGCCGTGTTTCACTGACCTTGACGGTTACCAGCAATGCCCGGAATTTGATTACAACACCGATGCTCATGACAGTTGTGAGAGCTTCGCGGCAAGGCCGCAATGTGGATATGTGGGTGAACAGTGTGCTGATGGGGCGTACAACCCATTCACCGGAGCTTGCCAGGAGTTTATTATCACTTACGATTGTGGCATCACCCAGACCACTAATTGCGGTTTGGTCAAAACGACCGACAAGACTATTTGTGACAGTGAAATCCGCTGCATAGGTGGTGAATGTGTCGACCCTGCCGAAGAATCCAGCCGAGACTTCACGCGGGTCGCCGCCGCCCTGCAAACGCTGAACCAGGCGCAACAAAGCAACGGCTGTGATGTCAGCACTGGAACGTGTAAGTTATTTGAAGGGGAAGCACTGTCCTGCCAGATGGCGGACTTGTCGATTCTTGGTAAGGTGGATTGCTGCAATATGCCCATAGAAGGGAGCTGGATTGATTATCTGAACCTAGGCTTCCAGACGTGGGAATTGGCGGACACGTCGGTGGAGGCCTATGCCCTAGCGGAATATGGTAGTGAGTATCTGACCGATAGCTATGGTGCTTGGAACTTGGTGGCATCGGACACGGTGTTTTCATCGATGGTCGACACCATCACCGAAACCTGGGATGCGGTCACTGAACCGTTCACATCGGCATTCGACTCAGTCACGTCTATGTTGGGCGAACAGATCGGAACTGATC
Source organism: uncultured Methylococcaceae bacterium (assembly GCA_903945375.1). Taxonomy (GTDB): domain Bacteria; phylum Pseudomonadota; class Gammaproteobacteria; order Methylococcales; family Methylomonadaceae; genus Methylovulum. The sequence goes on from CAJAVP010000050.1 coordinate 8,355, forward strand.
TGGGTATTGAAGCCATAAAGTCTCAGGTGATCGATCAGATCGGCCAATGGGTTGCCAGCACTTTCAGCGAAAGCGTGGCCAGCACGCTGTTTTCAACTACCACAACAACCGCTGGATCGACTGCTTACACTGGGTTGTCCAGTACTTTAAGTGGTGTGTTTACTGTGATCGGCATAGTTTATGCTATCTACAACATAGCAAAACTGGTAGTGCAACTCATTTTTGCCTGTACTGAAGAGGAGGCAAAGCTAGATATGCTCAGAGACCAGCGGCTATGCACAAGCCCCACCACGATTGGCACTTATTGTTCCGCTGATTTTTTGGGTATTTGCTTGGCTAGGCGGGAAGCGTATTGCTGTTTTAGCAGTGCTTTTGGGCGGGTGTTCCAGGAACAGGCGAGGCCACAGTTGGGGAAAAACTTTGGAACGCCTAGGAATCCTGAGTGTTCTGGCCTGACAGTGGGCGAGATAAGCCATTTGAATTTTGACGCGATGGATTTTGGTGAATGGATTGGGATGTTGCAAATCACCGGGCATTTGCCGAATGGCAGTGCATCGGCGGATGCCATGTATGATAAAAGCGTGGTCACGAAAAGCAAATTGGTGGGCGTCGATAGCACGAATACTCAGCAACGGTTAAACAAGCAGACCCAAGGAACCGATGTTGACGAAATAAGACAACACCTGCTTGACAATCTGTAGTGTGGTCATGAATTGTACAATCTGACAATGTGTTAATGAAAACAAGTCATTAAACGTATCGGTTTGCTAATTTTAACAAAGTTATCCCCAGATTCTGGGGATAACTTTTTTGCATTTTGGGATATTGTATAACCTAAATCCTGCAAGCCCCAAAAAAAGCCAGCAATCCCCACTTTTTTGTACTCAACCCAGCAAAAAGCGGTGAAACGGTTGATGTCTTAAGTAAAACAAGGGGCTATGAACAAGGTCGCCACCTTGTTCATAGCCTTACATAAGCCAAACAATCATTTACACACTATAAATCGAGAAAATTTCCCAAATCCGGTAACCGCACAAAATCGTTTAGCCCGCGTTATCGCCACATACAGTAAAGACCTTTCTCTCTGTTCGTGTTCCCTAATAATCGTCGGATCATCAGAATCCAGAATAGCCAAAGGCACAATGCCTTCGTTGATACCGGCGACATACATATAATCAAACTCAAGGCCTTTAACCCGGTGCATGGTTGCTAACCTGACGCCGGGTTGGGTGGCGTTATCCAGTGTATTTTGATCGATTTGATAAAAGGGGATGCCGGCTTCGCTTATGGCTTGCAGGTAACGTTCCATATCGGCATGCCTTCTGACCGTAATACAGGCCTTAGCTAATTCCTGATCCGTTAATTCTTTCAATGAATTCACAATAAATTCGGCTTCCATTTTGGCACTGGCAAAACATTGAATTATGGGTTCGGCACCCGTCATCAAGGAACGGTAACCCGTTTGCTCATCCACGCCATTATCCAGATCATCAAACGAAATTCCCTTTAATAAGGAGACTGCCCAATGCCTGATTTGCTCGGTTGTACGATAATTAATGCGTAACTTCCGGCTACGGCCAATGATTTTAATGCCGCATTGTCCCAGCACCACCTTACTACCATAAATACGTTGGTGCGCATCGCCGACAATAAACAAATCGTTTTTCCGCTCCAGAACCAGTTGCCGAATTAACCGAAAGGCATTTAAACCAAAATCTTGTGCTTCATCGACAAGGACACTGGTATAGGGTAATTGAATAGATTTAGCTTGAATCAGGGTGAGCGCATCGCGATAAGCATCTTCCGTTTCTTTTAGGCCAGCGTCATTCAACCCCAATCGATAATTTTCAAATACCGGCCAAACTGCTTTTCTCAACGCTCTATTAAGTTGGACGCCTCGCCCCAAACGTCTGGCTTTGAAATAGTCCTCCAGCGAATTGACATTCTGTGGCTGAATTACTTTTTCCCATTCCTCATGAAAAAAAGAGTCAGGCAAATCCGGTTCATCAGGCTTTAGCACCAAGGCATTATCCCAAATCTGATTTTTTTGACGTTCGTTAAACGCAAAATTGATTGGGTAGCCTTGCTTATCCATGAAGCGTTTGACCCAGGCATCTAAATTAATCACTTCAATTTTACGCAATACATCCGGCGCACAAATGTGTTTTAAATTTTGTTCAATATCAATAGCCAGGTTTTTGGTATAGGTGGTAAGCAAAATCCTCGTTTCACGATCCGTCAATGCTTGTTCAGCCAACCACTTGGCCCGGTGCATCACGACGACGGTTTTTCCGGTACCCGCCCCGCCTAACACCCGAACCGGGCCATTCCAGTCCCTGAAAACTAATTTTCGTTGCAGAGGATGCAAAAAGACCCGCCATTTTTCTAATGGCGCATCCAGCATCGCTTGTAAGGCTTCATCATCGGAAGCCAACAAAAACCGTCTTTTACTATCCGGATTATCCAACGCGCTGGCAAAATCATTGGTATCTATTTGAGCGGGTTCATCATGCAAGTTAACATCATAAACTGACAGCGCCTCTTCGAGACTGACGCCATCCGCTAACATGGCTAATGCCTCATAAGCCTCATCCGGTAACTTGGTTTTTAAATCGTCAACATCAACCGGAATTTCAATTTGTCGCACTAACGGCACAAGGTCTTCCGGCACTCCGAGTCTCACTAAATAGCGGTCCCTAATGGCATCAAATAATCCCGGTTTTGTTTTATGACCAGTAGCCTGTTGAAGTTGCTGTGCTTCATCAATATATTGCGATTCCAGCACCTGAAGTACACCATTTTCAGGATTAATCTTCAAAACTTTATTACAGGCCCACTCATAAGCTTCATCGTGCTTATCCGCCCACAGCAAAATGTAAACATCCCCTCGTTCCGGTGCTAAAACAATCGCTCTATAGGCTTGATCAATTCTGACCGAACGCAAATTCTTGTCTCTGGCAGCTTGAATGGTTTCATAATTAATTCCCGCTGATGTCGGGTCTTGTCGAAACAACTCCATAAACTTGACAGCTTTTTCCTGTTGCGTCTTGGGTAGCTTCAAAACACTACTAAAAAATTCTGACGAAATGGCAACTTTGGGGTGCATGAAAACTCCTGGGTCTACACAAAGGCACTAAGCAAGGATTGAATATCCTTATCCAGTTCACTATTCAAAAAAACGTTCCAACCGGCTTGGGTAAACGTTGCACTGTCATCTTCAAACTCATCAAAAATAATCACAATTTTCAGATCAGACCAAGCCAAAAACGCTTCCGCTATAATCTCACCCTGTTCATTGTTAAGTTCAAAACCGCATTGGGGTAGAGGTAAAGTTAAACCACTGAGCCTGTTGATGAGGGCAACTTCATCTCCAATCGCATCGGCTAATAAACTGTCCCACTGAGAAGGTGCTATTACAGGTGAAGGATGGCTCACTATTAAATCTGAATAAACCTGTCCAGCAATACCTTTAACCGTAAAAAAACTACTGTAAGGCTGAAACTGAATAAGGTTCATAAATCTTAAAAAGGCTTGCCACTGCTTAAGATCAAATTCGGACTCATCCAGCGCAGACTCGTCATTGAACACCATAATGGCACTTAACTGATTCAAATTTCCCTGTTGGACAGCTGCTTTATCGACACACAAGGAAAGATAAAAACGTTGATAAGCATTGCCGAATAAACTACCCGATGGGTCTGTCTTTGTTATCGCAGTCTTGTCCAAACAGGCCAGTTTATGCTGAGCAAAATCCGGCAACATTAGTTCTGATACAGAGGCATCTGCCCCCATTTTCATAAACCAGATAAAGCAAGTCATGGCCGCATAGCGTTCCCAGATCGACTGATCGGCAGCCGTTAATACGTGGATTAACCAGGCAAAGCTGGATTGATCGTGTAATACCACCAAATCTTCACACAAAAACGTTCCTGACAATGTTTTAGCATTGCCATTCGGCATAGCCAGGAATAAATCCAAATGCTGACTTGGCTTGTCGTCCAACACACTTTGCACATCATCATAAGAGAGCGACCATACCCAAAAATCATTCGAAGCCAGTATTGCCATTCGTTGCGCAGTATCCAAAGCCAAGCGATCTTTATGGTATTGAAAACCATCGGTAAAAATCGCAATAGGCTTAAGATCAGAACAACCCAAAGGCCACAAGACAAAATCTGCCCTGGATTTCACTGCAATGCCTTGTGTGGCGTCCAATTCAACCTGCGGCTGTAAAAAATACCGGCGCTCACCAAAACGCACATACCAACCCGCATCACCCCCATGAAATTCAGGCCGCAACTCAAATTTAGAATAATTCTTTCCAACTCGACGTAACGCTTCAATAAAGCGAGCTTCCAACTCGCTTTCCACCAGTGGCGAAATTTTTATTTCCCGTAACCCGGCCACTGCAACAATTTTTCCGGAATGCTCTTTAAGTGTCTGGATAAAATCCCGTGCCTTCCTCCGTGAAATCGTATTCATGTTACGACTGTTGCGGAACACATAAAGGCAACGGTAACAGCCATCGGCACCTTCTTTTTGCACACAACTGCATTGCTCCAAAATTGGCATAGCGTACTCAGTCAAGACTTCCAACAAGGCTTGCTGGTTGGTCATTAATTGCTTTAGATAGCCGGTTCCGCCAGGAATCGCATCATAGATGACCAAATAGCGTTTACAGATACCTGTCTCGGTGTCCGGTTCGACATTCTGCGCCACGCGCAAATGGTCAATACTGCCACCAAACTTCTTCTTTAAACCCAGGTTTAAGGCAGCAACAAATGAATTCTCGATGATTTCAGCTTCCGTTCCGGAAGTAATCGGCAACAAAATGCGTATCGCCTCCGAATGAAACTCCCGATACAGAAAAAGTCCACTGATCAAGTTGCTTGCATTGTCTTTGTTTCGAGCCGTACAACTGATGGTGTGTTCCTGCTCTTTACCTTGACCATTTGCCGTTTGCACCATGCCGCAATACTGACAAAGCTTAAACCCCTTACGTTTGGCATCTTGTCCGGCAATAGTGATTTCAGGGGAATTTTCATCGCTGTGTCCGGTATTGATTTCTCGAAAATCCGCTTTTGAGATAAATTCAAACCCAAAAGGCCAATCGTCCTTGTCCACTTTCCAAGCCGCTGTAATCGCTTGTGGTTCAAAATCAATCAATAATTGCCTGGTAAAAAACTGACTATCCCGGTCATCGCTATCGTCTGAAATGCGGCTGCGTCGATCAGCGGTATTCGCGTAAACCTGTTTTAAACGTAACATGGTTTGCTTTTGTGACACATTCTCCCACCAGGCATCGCCGCAGCGTGGACAGGTTTTATAATGATCGCCCGCATCAATGCATTCTGAATGATGACAACTTTGACATAAGCGCCAGGTTTCCTTTTTAGAAACCCGCATGTCGATACGCGTAATTTGCACCCGGCGGCCACCCGCATAAAAATTACTCAGTGGTGCTAATTCCGATAACGCCGCCGAGGCAGGACGTTCATATTTATAAAGCCAACGTTCGGACTCCGAGATCACTCCGGACGCTTTAACTGAAGTCTCATTATCTTTTTTTGAACGATAAATGACAGAATGTAATATCACACCTTGCTCAGGAAAAGCGTAATTGGGGATCAAGCCTTCATCGGTAAAAAATTGTAGGGTATCTTTGCTGTTTATCAGGCTTGCTAATGCCTGTAAGGCAGCAAGCTCTATCTCCAGCTGCTCTAAATGCTCCTTATCCTGAGGTGATAACAGCTCAGCTTTCTTCATTTTCTGCATTACAACATTCACCCGTTTCGCCTCTTTGGTGAGTGAATCCAGTTCCTGCTGTTGTTGCAACAGATTTTCTTGAATACGAAAGCTCAAACTACCTTGCGTTGAGAAATTTCCTTCAGCAAATTGCTTAATCCACTGTACGGAAAAATCACTTAAGCCCATCCCATAGTCAGAATTGAACAAGGCCAGAAATTTTTCGAGTAATGGGGTTCTATTGATTTCGACGTAATTTAAAAAGGAATAGGGGAAATGCTTTAAATCGCCCTTTCTTTTAGCGACAGTGACTAATACCGATTTTAACTTGTAAGGTATCAAGGCAAGTTCAGCCTCTTTTTTAACCCATTGATCTAAACAAAAAGCGGTGTATTGACGCTCTAAAACGGCTGAAGCATCCAAAAATACGCCTGGCGATTCCACTTCACCGGACATCATTTCACTGGGGTCGCTATAGAAATATAGGTCATGGGCATTAGCGTTCGCCAACGTCACGTTGATGGCATTACCATCACGCCGCCCAGACCTGCCGATTCTTTGCAGATAATTTGCCTGCGCCGGGGGCACTGAACATAACAACACCGAGGACAGATCACCAATATCAACCCCCATTTCTAACGTAGGCGTGGCAGACAATAAATTAATATCCCAGGGTTGACGGAGTTGCGGGGCTTTTTTAAAGGAGGCTTCGACTTCGGCTCGCTCATCCCTGCTTAACAGCCCCGTATGCTCTGCCGCTACCACCCGATTGACTTCACCATCACGATACAAGCGACCGTAAAAATCCAGGAACTCCGTATGATCTTTGTCGATCTGATAACGTCCCAAACAACTTTTCCGTAAACAGTGCAAGTCCGACCAGACTGCTACCTCACAAGCCGCGACACTATGGCTGTGGTGACAATGATCACAACACAGCCGGACAGATTCGGAGCTGATTAACAAGGCATCAGGGTTAATCGCCCAAACCGTCTCGCCTGTTCCCGTTGTCTTATCGACCAGTACATTCGCTTTAAGCAAGTGTTTTAACATCAGTTGATAAATGTCCGCGCTCAAATCGCCGGTTTGATGCAAAGCATCACCGGCTAACAGGTTTTTAAGCAACCACGCTTGATACCAACTGGTTGCTCCAGCTTGCCCTGCCGACAGGGTTTCCAATCCCTTGGACTTTTTCGTTGCCAAAAACATCGGTACACGGGCAGCAGGCGCAAAATTAGGTAAATGTACCTGCCTGATGAAGACGCCAGAATTGCCGTTGTCTTTAATATAGCCGTCCAGTTCAGAAGAATAAATACCGCCACCGATACGAAGATGAGCCAGGAAACCAAAGACAAAGCGCTGCAATACATCAAATTGCAGGCTATTTAACGAGCCAATAGCTTCCTGTAAGGCGCTTAAGAGACTTGTTAAAGCCTTGGTCATAACGTCATGATCGAAATAACAACCAGCGGCACCACTGCGCTCAAGTGATCGACCAATCCGGCATCGAAAACCCAACTCGCTCAGAATCTCAAACTCTAAACGGCTCTGCAACAACGCCAGTAAATTAGAACCATCGGGTAAGCGTTCATTTTTTTTCAAGGCGCTGAAATCGCGTAACCATTCCATATCAGACGGCAAAAATAGGCCAATAAAGATTATGTCCCCCAATTGCTCCAGCCAATATTCGTTAAAACGGGCAATTAACTGGGTTAAAGAAAACGATTCCTGACCAATGTCTATGACTTTTTTTAACGCCACCCGAAAGCCGAACGACCGTGTACGTGCGGCGATAAAACCGGCCCGGTGCGCGGTATCCTGCACCGCATCGGAAAAAGCAATTAACTGTTTGTCTGGATTGAAGCGCGACGTGCTTAATTGCCCAACCAGGATCGATGATAAGCTGGTTGACCGTGCTCCAATAATTAATAGACTGCCCTTGCTTTGACAAAAAGGGCAATCGTTATGGCTTTTAAGATGGGCTACTCCTAAATTAACGTTGTTATGTAATCTGGTATTGTCGGGCAGATGCACCCACAGCAAAGCTTCAGAGCCACAGTTTTGGCAGCTTGTTTGAGAACGTCTGTTCAAATAGCCGCAACATGCACACACACACCTATCCAAGCCATCAGCGAAATCCCATGGGACATCAACTTGCAGCATCGGAAACAATAGACAGGACTTAGGCGAATGTTCAAAAAACGCTCTATAAATAAGGTCCAAGTCGGTAGTAATGCATTGCTGATCCTCGGCTTTTTGGCTTAAAAAGCCCATCGCTCCGCAATCCCGGCAATGGATTGCCGGTAACGCTATACGATCTTGCGGGACTTTACCGTCATCGGCAAACAGCAAGGCCGGTTGCTCATCTTTTAATGGCAATAACACCAATAACCGGCTTAACTCCCGCAACCATAACTGTATCCGCACGTCTAATAACGGCGACAACTTTTGTTCATTGCCCGGCTGTTCCAGCGCCAAAAGTTGTTCAGCAACCTGACTGTTATCAAGCGCGTTGAGAAAAACATCATCCCTGGCTACCGAAACGAGTGAAACCAGACTGGTTAATAAATGTTCGACAAACTCATCGGACGCTTCGACCTGAACCCCCAAGCCCTTTTTAAAGCGTTGCAATAAATCCGGCCAATCGGTGACTTGACCATTCAATAAACGCAACAGATTCTGAAATAGAAAGTGTCTTTTTAATGACCGTGCCAGCTCGACTCGCCAAAGAGTGGGGTGCTCAATAAGCGGTAATGAATCGAACCATAGCCGAGCTTGGGCCAAGGCATAACTGTCCAAATCCGAATAATGCTCAGCCTTCAACGCATCCAGGTTTTCCAGGGCAGGATAGCGAATATATTCAACAGGCGAAGAGGCCAAATAGTCGCCTAAAGATTGCCGGTATTCGGTAATCACCGAATGTTCGTCAAAATGTTCGTCAAACACCGCCGTTGCATAGCCTATCAAATTCTGGCCTGCATCCTGTCCACCCAAGGTAGCCGAGGTACCCACGCAAACCAAATGCTGTTTGGGCGTGTCCAGGCGTGCTTTCAAACGCCGGATTAAACACGCCAGATCGGTGCCTTGCGCACCGTCAAAGGTATGTAATTCATCGACCACCAAAAATTTAAGCGTTTCTTCCGTGTTTTGCGCCCAAAGACTGTAATCCTTGGACCGGATCAATAAAAAATCCAGCATCTTATAATTGGTCAGTAGAATATCCGGCGGATTATTTCTGAGCGTTTCCTTATCGGAAATAAGATGCTCCCGATCCATGAAGGTAGCCGCATTCTTCTCCTGATCGCCGACATAAATTCCGGCAGTCACTTTGCCTTTTAACGCCGGATTATCATAAATGGCTTTGGCGAAACGCCCGGCTTGGTCCGATGCCAGCGCATTCATTGGATAAATCAGGATCGCCTTAATGCCCGGTTTATGCCGTTGCTGATAACAATAGTTAAGGATGGGCAACTGAAAACACTCGGTCTTTCCAGACCCTGTTCCGGTAGCCACCAATGTCGATTTAAACTCAACCCCAATGCGTTCGAAAGCGATCTCCTGATGTTTATGCGGCAGGAAACCCAAAGGCACATCCGGAAAAAAACCTGACAGTCCTGAACCTTTTTCAAACGGTAATTTAATCGACAGATAAGGGCCTTTGGCCAACAACCCCGGCGTGTTTAAAAAGCGCTCCAGCAAGCCGTCGAAAAAAGGTGTCGTCGTTTCAAAACTTAAACGCAGATAATCACTGACGGCTTGTTGTAATTGTTGTGCTAAAACGCTAGGGTTCATGAGAGGTCTTTTTCAATTGAGCAATTACCGCCGCTGAAATACGATAGCCGACCTGATTAAGTTCAGCGATTAAAGTCTCAGCATCAGCAATCAATCCTTTTCGTTGCGCGGCAAACAACAGCGCAGCTGTGCCGACAATGTTCAATTGTTTGCGCAAGGCCTGTTTTCGAGCCAACGCATCATCCATAACCAACAAGGTTTTGTTGTTTGTTTGTAAGGCATACTCAATGCTGGTCTGCTCACCTAATCCCAGACTTCTTGATAAAGAGTGCGTAAAAACCGGATTGTCGACACACTTCAACCAACCCGATTCTAAAGCCTGTTTGATTAAGACTGCATCGCTGGATTGACCACGCAAACACTCATCCGCAATGGCCTGAGTGATCAATACGGTGGTAAAAAGAGCGGGCAATAAATGCAGCTGACTGATTTTAGCCAACGCACACACGGACCCCGCATCTGCAATTACGACAGCCATGAATCAAGCGTTTCCAGTTCCTTTGCGGTTTGTTGATCAGGCACCACCAAATCAATATCCAACTGGGTTAAATGCTCGATAAATTCAGACAGACTTAGGCCGCTGATTTGCGCAGCCGCCCCTAATGACAGCACTCTATCTTTAAATAAACTGGCCGCCAAAGCGGGTTTTAATTGCTCGCCAATATCACCCAGCGAACTTTTTATATTTAAAATCATGGCATTCGGCTGATTGCCTTTTAAAATCAATACGGGCTCTAGTTCGGCATGTCTGAGTGCTTCTGACGGATTGCGTTTTAAGTTTCTGACGTTCGTTGCATACATTACCGATACCCTCTGTTAAAAGATTAAAGTGTAGTCCACGCTAAGGGCGAACACAATGCCTATTTTTTGCGTTTCCTTTGCATTGCCTTTGCGTTATCCAACAATTTAAGCGTTTCAGACCAATAACCTCTGCACAACTCAACAAAACGCTGCTTTTCAATGTTAGCCGGTAATTGCGCCAAATCGCCTAATTCCGCCAAATTTTCAACCGTATTTTGATAATCAGACAACCACAGCTTGTAGTGGTAACGATCTTCTTGTGGAACAACGATGGGCGGAAATCCCGATTTTAGAACCGGTAAATTCGCCAGCAAGCGGGCCATTCGGCCATTGCCGTCAAAAAAAGGATGTATCGTAACAAAACTCAAATGCAAATCAGCATAAACATTTGCCGCTACGTCTTGATTATGAACCCTTGCAAGACTGCTATTTAAATTCTCTAACCATTGCGACATCAAAAAATCGATTTTTTGTGGAGCAGGATACTCACGCCATTGTTGCTTATTGTCATTACTGGTATAGGTGGTGAAGTTGCTCTGCACTTTCCATTTACCTACAGGCTGATAAATATCAAGCACTCGCTCAGTCAGTACCGTTTCATGCAACTGAAAAAGGTCTTGCTTGGTGATAGTTTGTGAAGCGTTTAATAAACCATAAATGCGTTCAATGGCTTTTGCATGGCCGAAAACTTCATTATGGTCTTTGAGCGGTTTGCCTTGAATGGTTAGTCCTTCTTCGAGAATAAAATCCGTTTCACCTAACGTTAAACTGTTTCCCTCCAGTGACGTTGAATGATGCGTCCAGACGTTGCGGATTTGCGCTAACAGTATGTTTTTGATGTCAGCATCAAGCTGATCGTAAAAATACTTTTTATCCGACATAACCCCATTCCTTGAACTGCGACTGTAAGGCTGCCTCGTTTTTAAAAGCTTGGTAGTAAATATATTCGGGTGCCAAATCAGCGCCATTTTCCCAGGCAATGGTTTCTAATTCTGCATCGACCTTAAAACGTGCAAAGGCTTGCGTGTTTTTCAAAGGTTCAAACACAGGGCCTTTAAGTGCATCGGCTAAATCGGCGATGCCTTTTTTGCCATTATTAAAAACGACTTCAATACGGTAAGCATCCAGATAACGGGCTTCAGTAACATGTAAAAACATAGTAATTACTCCAGATGCCAAGAAAGCGACTAATAATAGGCATGTTAGACCTCCTTTAAGTTTTGTTCAAAATACTGCCAGACGGTCTGGTAGTCCTGCTCGCGACTGCACAGATCAAACGGGGCGACGTATTGAATCAGGCGCTCTACCGGGCCGTTGGGGACGGTGTCATCCAAAATCGTGCGCTCGATGATGGCGCAGTCCAGGGTTTGGACATCTTCCCAACCAATGGTACCGGATTCGGAATCCCAATCGCTGGTATCGATGATGAATTGGCCGTTTTTAGGGCTAACGTGTTCTGTGCACCAGTCCAGCCAGCGGTTTTTGATGTCCGGTGGTGGGGTAAGGATTTGGCAAGGCATGTCGTTTCTATTGGCTTTACGCGGCAGGCCGACACCAACCAGGCCTTTGGATACGGTAAATACGATACGTCCGGCTCTATCGAACCAGGTGTCCTGTTCGTATTGGCGCATCACCGGAAATTGTATTCGGTAGATAGTTTGCAGTTCTTCCAAAGTCAGTCCCAAGACCATTGCCGCCAATACGTCAATTTCAACCAACGCCTGGCGACGGCTGTAGTCAGTGCGTAACGCGCAGTTGCGTTGCCAATGTGGGGTAAGTTGCCGAAAGAAACCGTTAGGTAGTCGCGGATCAGATTTTGCCCACTGATCCTGGTTGAATATGATTTGATAGTTGAACTGCCAGAGATCGTTATAGTAATTAGTTAAACAATTTAAGTTAAGAGTTCTTAATTTTAAATTATCATCAAAAGGATTTCCTTTCATAAGGGGGAAATCATCAAGCGTTTTATGTAAATTTGATTTTCCTGTAGATTTCAAAAGGAAATCAAATGGCAATGAGGATGTGTATGCACTTTCTAATAACAATAAATCATCATTTATAAAAACATAACTCCTTACGCCATTAGTATGTGCCAAATTTTGAGGGACTATAGCCCCAGCCAAAGTTCTCTCGGAAGAGCTACCCACCATTGATCTAAAAACCAAACGATAATACTCCGTCACACGTTTCGGAAACAGTGGCCCAATTTCGCTTGGTTCTGACCACGTCACACGAGGAATACGATGCAAATATTCGGTAAGGTCACAGGCCGGAATGTAATTGGTGCGAGGTAAATAATCATCCGACATGCTGGAAAGATCGAGAATATCGTAATCGGCATTGAGCGTGCAAACTTTACGAGGTGTTTTATAGAACGGCGTACCAACAAAAAACTGAGGACCAGAAAGTATCCATTGTGCTGATGAAACGGAAAATTGAGTTTGACGCTTCATAGTGCCATCTCGCTGCGCATTAACTTCATGCCAACAAGTTGAAGGAGTTGAATAATACTCCCCTACCAAATCGCCCAAGCGTTTGGGCTGCTGAGATATTTTTCTCAATACTTGAAGTAATTGCTTTGAATGCAATGCAGGTAAGCGAGCCTGTAAAGCGGGCGTGCCTTCGGCATCATAAAGTTTGGCAAACAAAGCCAATGTGCTTTCATGCACAGTAATGATCCGGCTTTTATGTCCGTCGGAGTTCCATTTACCGTCATCAGTTTTTATGCCTGGTAGAGCTCCAAAGTCGTCATGTTCAAAACATTGGTTAATAGTCTGCGGTATAAACAAATTTGCTAAATGTTGAAAATGCGCTGTAACGTTTGCAGCATAAATGTTGATGCTAAATTTGGTGGCATGGTGAACTTCAGCAAACAAATCCATTTCATTATGGAACTGAAAATGCGCCCGCAATCGAGGATAAATTGCCGCACGAAGCAGCCCACCATTCGGATCGTCATAAATTCCTTCGGGGTGTAAAAATCCGGCAACCCCTTTCGTGTTATTCGCCATCCACGCCTGCGGCAAAAAGCATTTATACAAATTAGTCTGGGAACCTTTTAACAGTGGGAAATTTACCGGCGCATTAAGAAAATTTTGCGTGCCTTCAGACTGTTCAAATTCAGCAAAATAATCAGCTTTTAGTTGGGGGTAGTCGATAAAACTCTTTTCCCTAAGTGCATTCAGCTGACCGGCAGAAAAGTTACGCAAAACGAATAACGGATTGGTATCGCCCATGATGCCCGCTTCCTGCCATTCCACTTTCAGCCAGGGCGGGTTACCCAAGACCAAATCGAATCCACCGTTATAGGCAAAGATGTCAGCCAATTCCAGTTCCCAATGAAAAAAATGGTATTGTTCCGCCAGACGATTAGCCAGATTTAAACGCGGATTGTCGCGTAGGATTTTTTCAATATCCAATTGCCCGAAGCGATCATTAAAATCGATCGTGAGTTGTTGCGGCAGGGTATCGGGGAACAAGTCCGCCGTTTGGCCGGATTCGGTAACCGGTTCGAGCGTGCCACCCATCAACAGCCAGTTGAGATCGAAAAAATACTGGTTTCTATCCGGCAACAGTTCGGCCTGATTAAGCGGCCAAAACCATAACGCACACCAATAATCCATTACCAGTTTCAGGCGGCGATATGGTGAGGAGTTTTTGAGGTCTTTGGACTGGCGTTCCTGCGCAATGATGTGGTCTTTTTGAGCCAATAGGCTGCGTTTGTGGCTTTGGTCTTCCGGCTGCCCCCAGATATTGAAAGGGTCGGTAGTTTTCTCGCGGATTCTGGCTTGTTCGCGCGAGTGTACCTGCCAAAGTTCGTCGATTTTTCCGGAAAAGGTTTGCAGTTGTTTGATGTGTTCTGAGCTAAAGGGTTTGCAACTTTCCTTGCGCCAGTCATTATTTGTTTTAATTGCCTCCGTTGCCAGCTCTTTAACGACCTTATCCTGATAGTGCGCCATGCCGGGATCGGGCAGCAAAAAATGGTAAATGCGCTTGCCGCGTTCATTCAGCAATGGTTGGTTGTTGTGGTCGGTTTGGGTAATATTGCCCTCACCCCGGCCCTCTCCCACAGGGAGAGGGCGATTGGATAATCCGTAAGGATTCAAGCGGCTGGGCGTTTGGTTAAACCAAAGCTGCTCCTTTTTAGTTTTATTCAACACATCGGGCGAAAACACCTGCCGCCTTGCGCCGATCAGCGAATTACCGTTGAACAATTGCAAACCAAACCAGGGTACAAAGCCGCTTTTATGGATGGAGTTAAGCCATAAGGAGACTTCAGCCAATTCCACCGCAACGGGATTTAAGTCGATACCGAAGACATTGTTATCGGCCAGATACAGTTTGATCTTTTGCAGTTCGTCAGCATAAGACTCGTGCGCCAGACGTTCGCCGGTTTCTTTTTCCTTGCGCTGGATATAGGCGGCGGCCAGTTGATTAATGGCTTCATTAAGAAACGCAGCCGAACCCATCGCGGGCTCCAAAACTTTGAGCCTCAGAATTTCGTCGGCGCTTTTGTCTTGCAGTAATTCTTTCAGTGCATATTTAACCAGGGCATGCGTTAACACTTCCGGCGTGTAATACGAAGCCGATTTTTCCCGATCCCGACCGCTCATGCGATAAATAAACTCGCCCTTGGGATAGACTTTAAAGCCGCCCTTATCGTTGAGTACCCGTTCGGCTTCGGTGTAATGTTTGAGTTCTGATTCCGGCACAAAATAAGCGGAATCCAGTTCGCTGGGTTGGCTGTCGGCTTTTTTTACTTCATATAAATCATGCGGGGCGAAGAAACCTTTGTAGGATAACAGAGCCTCATATACCGCACCCAGTTGGTTAATGCCCAGTTGCGCGTAGGAAATGCGGCCCCGGCGTTGAAAACGCCCGGAACCGGGACGAGTCAGCGACATCAACTGAATGATGTTCTGCATCAGGTGATTGGGAAAGCGCACCCGGTTTAAGGTGGGAGTCATTTTCGGGTCGAATAAATGACTTTTAAGGGGCACGATGGTAAAGGCGTCGATGTCGCCGCTGGCAAAAATGTCGGTATTCGGTTTCGGCTGAAATCCCTGGTCAATCAGGTCAAACATGAGTTGAATGCTGTCGCTGATATAAGTGCCTTGTTGCGCTTCTTCGGTGTGTAGTGGAGTCATTTCCAGACTGCGCAAGGATTCCAGGCTGTAGCCTTTAAGGTAGGCATTGGAGCCATTAATAGGCACATAGTCCAGTTCTGGCCGAGCTTCAATATAGAACAGAAACAACAGGCGGTACATGTAGCGCAAGCATTCGCGGCTTAAGTTTTCCGCCATGACTTCGGTATAAACCTTTTCCTTGCTCTCTTCCCGCCAGTAACGCATGGCTTCGTTGCCCAAGAGTTCCACGCATTCACGCAGAGCGAATTTTAAATCTTCGGAGACGGCAAAGGCATGTTTATGGGCGTTTTCATCCAGGCTGTCCATTAAACACAAGCCTTGCTCGGGTGTTAAATGGTCTTTGACCAGTAACGCAGTCATGGCTTTAAGCGTGCTATCTTCGCGGCGGCCAAAGATTTCCGCCAGATCGAAACGTAACAGGCGTTTTTCATGCCATTTACTGCGGTCTATCAACAACAGTTGCGCATCGCTGAGCAGTAATATCCAGCGCGGCGGATGGTCGAGGGCGAAAATGGCTTTGTTGATAAGGTCTTCAACCCTTAGATTCAGTAGCCCTGCCTGGGGCTCATGCTCGTAAAGCCATTGTTCCTTTTTAAGAGTGAGATTAAGCGGGTCGTCCTTGTCTTCTGCTGTATTCAGTGCGCCCAATACCCACAAAGCAGGGTTTGAGCCGTGCGCAACTTCGGCCAGTATTGGGATGTCCCCGGCATCGCCGAGGTTAAGCATGGTTGGTTGCCAGTGATAACTCAAAGCCGTGATGAGTTTGGCGAAAAAGGCGTTTTGCAGTTCTAATCGGGATTTCGGGTCGCGGTCTTTTTCGAGCTGATTCTGCAATCTGAAAAAGTCTTGCGATAAGGATTTTAATCTTATCCAGGGTGCGCGTTGCTCAGCAAACGGGTCGCTTTTTTGTTGCCCGGTTTTAAGCGTTTCCCGGTAATTGTCTTCCATCGTCTGCCATTGGCTGAACGTGTCTTTGAGGTCGCCTTCGAAAATAGCCGACAGATAGTGATGGCTGTAATATTCGTTTTCGTTGGTGATGCCGGTGAGGTCGAGCGACATGGGTTTTCCGTTTTGTTGTTAGGTTTTTGATAGGCAAAGCAGTAATGACTTGCCTTTAAAGGCTTTTATGCGTTCTCACGCTCCGCTTCCCAGCCTTTGCACGCCAATGCGATATAACGCGGCACCGGACGTTTGCCGGTGCCGTAAGCACTCATGGTGCGCGGGGTCATACCTAAGGCCTTTGCCGCTTCCGCCAATGATAGCCCATGCCGTGCCCGCCATTGAGCAAATACGCGAGTGTTGTCGTCCGGTGCGTTTTGCGCTTGGGCATCCAGCCAGAGCGTATCCGCGCCGATCTGGATGTCCAGGTCTTCCCATTCTACTGTCCATCCTTCATCGGCAATCAGGCTGGCTTTGTTAAATTCACTGGGCTCTTTTAGCGGATGCAAGCCTTGGCAGCGTTCTATTTCGCTGGCCAGCGATACGTTATAAATGCTGTTATCTACAAAAGTCAGGCGGAGTTGATAGTCCGCCAAGGGTTCCACGGCTAATAACCGTGGGCGTTTCATCGTTGCCATTGTTGCCACTCCTTTATCAATTCGAGTTGATTTTCTATCAGCCAGGCTTGCACTTCTTTTTTTAGGTCTGCTGGCACGTCACCTGCGATCAGATTAAGAGTTATCAAATCAAATTTGGCGTTCACTTCGCCGCCGACCAGATGGACGTGCATCGGCTCATGGTCTTTTTCGCGCAGTTGCAGGCGATATTTGTTACGGAAGCGTTTTTTAGTCGTCATAAGCTGGCATTATATGGAAATTATTTCTATATTCAAGCGGCAATGACGTACCAATTAGGATTAGTAGTCCGACTTGACAGTCTAATTGGGCAGAAAAATATTTTTCTTCCAAATCAAGACTGGACAATGGCCGCGACAATTTGGATATAAGGCTGATCTTCGGTATTCATGGTTTCTTGTATCCATTGCCGATACTCTTCGAAGCGGCTGCGAATGGCTTCTTTTTCTTCTTTGTACCGCTTTTCTTTGATGATCGCCAATTGCTCGCTCGTTTCTAGGAATATATCGAGCTGCTCAAAATGTTTGTGTTCCAGCGCTTTGAGCTTTTCCAATTGTGCGTTTAATTTAGGCCGGTTTTCCTGTTCAAAAGCTTTACGGTAAACCGTCATTTGCTGCTTGGTCTGTTTAACCACTTCGGGAAGTTGCGCTTTAATTTGATTTAAAGCATTAGAAGTTTCCCCAGAATTAGGCAGTCCCTGTGTTAAACGGTAGTCCCTGCAAATCAATGCAGGTGTTAATTTCCAGGGATTTTTGACATAGTGCAGAGATAAAAACTGCACTGATACCACATGACTCTGAAATTATCCAAACTCGATAACACACTCAATCTTTTTTGCCCCAGGATCAC
>CAJAVP010000051.1 GCA_903945375.1 uncultured Methylococcaceae bacterium
CCTAGCCAATAAAACAACGCTCAATTTTAAAGAAGCCACCGATTTTCTTGGGTTATCGCCCAGCTATTTATACAAATTAACGTCCTGTCAAGAAATCCCCCATTACAAACCGAAAGGCAAGCTGGTTTATTTTGACCGCTCAGAGCTTGAATCATGGCTAAGGCAAGGCAAGGTCAACAGCTTAGAGAACATCGATAAAAAAGCGTCTAATCATGTCGCTTTGGGGGGTGTTTGATGATTGGCTTGACACAAAACCTTATCGTGGCGCACAATTTAGCCACTGGTAACGCATTACCAGTCGGGCATGAGAACCTGTGTAGTATTGGCGTAAATACGCCGCGAACCTTTGCGGTTTTTTTATGCTTGCCATTTTTTTTACGGCTCTTTGCCGTCACTTCATTATGGCAGGTTGCTTTGGGCGGCCTAACGGCTGGCTGGCTACCAATACCCAGTATTCTCACTCCCAACTCAACCTGCCGCCCAAGCCATGAGAAGCTTGACCGGTGGTTTACATTCCTCAGTATTGGAGTAACCGCATGAACAAGCCACAAAATCAATCCGTCCAACAAACCGGACAAACCCGCACCGACAAAATCACCGCGACTAATCAACGCGCCCCATACACCACCGAAAAAACCACCATTAATGCACCGCTCAACGCGCTGAACAGTGACAACCTGTCAATGGCGTTGCGCTACCTCAGTGAAATCGGCATTACTGACAGCCGTCTTGATTCGGTTATTGTTGAAGCCGAACAACTGATAAACGCGGCAAAACAGATCAAAGCCGATATTAAACCGGCGGGCAGTATTGCCATTAATCCACCCCGCCGCCGTTCCCTGTCAGATATTATGCAGGAACAAGCACAACAGCGCGGCCTTGAGCCGTTACCGCTAGAGCCTGAATTGCTGTTAAAGCGGATCGCACAAGGCGGACATTCCGGCGGATTTTTAGCCGATGCTTTTTTAAGTGCCTACCGCCCCGATAAAATCTTTCAACATAGCCTAAGTGAACTAATCAAGCTGGATGCCGAAGCCTTCCGGTTATTCCATCAATGCTTACATATCCGGCATATTCGCGACTGGAATGACGACAACCTTTATCAGCTCGAACAGCAGATCAATACCATTCTGTTTAACAACCTCGATAAGTGAGATTACTAATGGACACGTTAAACACTACCCCATCGTCATATCCCGATAACCAACCGGAAAACATTGAGGTCGCCGAGTTGTATTTTAATCACCGACTTGACCGCTTAAGCCTTTATTTACCGTTGGAATCAGGGGAGTTTTCAGATCAAGTGAATGCTAGTCTCAGCCGGTGTAAAGGTATGCTTTCGCTTTTAATGACACACATTACCGATAAAAGCATCTGGATAAATTATGCCGCGCTATTTGGAGCTTTAGAGGCTTGCGTTTGTGAAATTAAGGATATTAACGCGCTGACCCGCGCATTTCATGAGGAGCAATGCCGATGTATAAAGCTGTTTTTTACAGATGCCGAACAGCTTGTACCACCTAAAAAAACAGGTGGGTTAAAAATTGATTTTTCGCACCGGTACGCAGGCTATGAACGGTTTTTAACCGATACTGGCGAACTTCAAGACCTGATTAATGCAATGGCAATGCGTTGTATTGGCGGACTGGAACTTTTAAAAAGTCACTGTGACGGCGATGATCGTGTTTTTGACCAAGATACCTTGTATTTCGCGGCGGATTCGGTGCTTAAAGGCGTGGAGGATATTGAAGTGGTTATCAACGCACTTTCTGACACCCACCAACAGCAGGCATAAAAAAACCCCCAGCCACCCTTATGAAAATGACTGGAGGATCTTCCAAAAAACATGACAATAATTACACAAAACCGAGGTAATTATATCAGATTTTTGGATGGTTGCCAGTCATTTTCTCAACAAAAGAGATTTTGACATGAACAATTTAAAAGACAGGGTACACGCCGCGTTATCCGTAATTGACGCGCACGAAGCATTTAAACGGGCAATCAACAACACTGGATTGATTGCCCCAGAGGTTATTGTGAAGGGTAGAATTATGCCATTTGCTGGTTTGAATAAGCAGCCACAAAATAAAGCAGCCAGATGTTTTTTATTTGACGACCTGAAAGGCGGCTGGTTTATGGACTATTCAACCGGCATGTTTGAAACGTGGCGATCCGACAGCACTAAGCCATTCACCAAAGCGGATTGCATAGCCTTTAAACAGCAATGCGACCGTGACCGGATCGAACGCGATAAGCAAC
>CAJAVP010000052.1 GCA_903945375.1 uncultured Methylococcaceae bacterium
ACTTTGGCGCAACTCGCTAGTCAACATAAAGGAACGGTCAACGCGGACTCGCTGATTGGCTTTAACGGTGTTGTTAATATCATCACCGCATTAGATGGCAATGACAGCCTGTATGGTGGCGATCAAAACGATACCCTAAACTGTAGAAAATCTAGCGTTACTCGCAGGTGCCAGTAATGGAACAGGCAATGGAATGGACAATCAATTGACTGGCAATTCGGCATCGAATACGTTGCGCGGATTGGCGGGGGATGATGTTCTCGATGGCGGTTTAAAGGGTGACCAATTGGAGGGAGGTGAGGGAAATGACACTTATCTCGTCGATAATATTGCCGATACTCTTTTAGAAAATGAGAATCAAGGTTTAGATAAGGTTCAAAGTTCAGTCAGTTTTACGCTGGCGGCTAATGTTGAAAATCTGTTACTGACAAAAGATGCTACGATTAACGGTACCGGAAACGCGTTAAATAACGAGTTGATAGGTAACACCGCTGTCAACATACTCGATGGTGGTGCGGGCAATGATGTGTTGGATGGCGCGGCGGGTGCGGACGTGCTGAAAGGCGGTGCAGGTGATGACACTTATCTTGTCGATGCCATAGATACGGTACTGGAAAATATCGGTGCGGGTACGGACACTGTAAAAGCTTCCCTAAGCTTTAATTTAAACGATAACCTTGAAAATCTGATACTTATGGGTGACGCAGCGATTAACGCTACGGGCAATGATTTAGCTAATAGCTTGATCGGTAATAGTGCTAATAACATCCTCAATGGCGGTAGCGGTGCGGATGTGCTGCAAGGTAAAGCGGGCAATGATACGTATTTTGTTGATAATGCCAATGATCGTGTCGAAGAAAATAGCGGTGAAGGCACTGATACCGTACAAAGTACCATTGACTACACACTGACGAGTAATGTTGAAAATTTAGTGCTGATAGGCAGCGCAGTTAAAGGTACAGGTGATGCCCGCGTTAACAGCTTGACCGGCAATGCCGGTGATAACATTCTGGATGGCGGTGCTGATGCCGATCGTTTAGCTGGCGGTGCGGGTAACGATACTTATCTTGTCGACAATATCGGTGACCAAGTTATAGAAGAAACTAATAGCGGGATTGATACCTTGCAAACTGCAATGAGTTATACCTTAGCGAATAATATTGAGAATCTCACGTTAACAGGTACGGCGGCACTGAAAGGCAACGGCAACGATTTAGCTAATGTATTGATAGGTAATTCAGGTAATAACATTCTTGATGGCGGTAAAGAGTCCGATACGATGAAAGGCGGCGAGGGTGACGATACTTATTTAGTCAATGTCACCACGGATGTTGTGGAAGAAAATACAAATCAGGGTATAGATACTATTTCCAGCTCAGCAACGTATGCCTTAAGTGACAACTTAGAAAATCTCATCTTGACAGGCTCCGCAGCGATTGACGCCACCGGCAACGCGTTGGTTAATAATCTAACCGGTAATAGTGCTAATAACATCCTCAATGGTGGTAGCAGTGCGGATGTGATGCAAGGTAAAGCGGGGGATGATACTTATTTTGTTGATGATACCGGTGATCGTATTGAAGAAAACAGTGGTGAAGGCATAGATACCGTACAAAGTACCATTAACTACACGCTGACGACTCATCTTGAAAAATTAGTGCTGATTGGTGCAGCGGTCAATGGTACAGGTAATGATCGTGCCAATAGTTTGGTCGGTAACACAGATGATAACGTGTTAGACGGCGGAGCTGATGCGGATAGTTTGGCGGGTGGTGCGGGTAATGATACTTACCTTATTGATAATTTGAGCGACCAAATTGCAGAGGACAGCAACGCTGGGATTGATTCCGTACAAAGCGCTGTAAACTATACCTTAGCTGACAACCTTGAAAACCTCACGTTAACAGGCAAGGCAAATCTCAAGGGTACGGGAAATGATTTAGCTAATAATTTGCTGGGCAATTCAGGTAATAACATTCTGAATGGTGGCAAAGAGTCCGATACAATGAAAGGTGGAGAGGGTGACGATACTTATTCGGTCAATGTAACGACAGATATTGTTGAAGAGAAGGCTGATCAGGGTGTCGATACGGTGTCTAGTACCGCGACGTATGCCCTAAGTGATAACGTAGAGAATCTCATCTTGACAGGCTCGACAGCGATTGATGCTACGGGCAACGCTTTGGGTAATAATCTAACCGGTAATAGTGCCAATAACCTCCTCAATGGAGGGATTGGTGCAGATGTCATGCAAGGTCAAGCGGGCGATGATACTTATTTCGTTGATGATGCCGGTGATCGTATTGAAGAAAACAGTGGTGAAGGCATAGATACTGTACAAAGTTCAATCAATTACACGCTGCCTACCAATCTTGAAAAATTAGTGCTCATTGGTGCAGTGGTCAATGGTACAGGTAACGATCGTGCCAATAGCTTGGTAGGTAACGCCAGTGATAACGTGCTGGATGGGGGAGCTGACGCAGATAGTTTGGCAGGTGGCGCAGGTAATGATAGCTATCTTGTCGATAACTCAGGCGATAAACTCATAGAAGACAGTAACGGCGGGATTGATAATGTACAAAGTTCCGCAAATTATACCTTGGCCGACCACGTTGAAAATCTCACTTTAACAGGCAAGGGAAGTCTTAAGGGTACGGGAAATGATTTAGCCAATATTTTGCTGGGCAATTCAGGCAATAACATTCTGAATGGTGGCAAAGAGTCCGATACGATGAAAGCTGGAGAAGGTAACGATACCTATTTGGTCGATGTAGCGACGGATGTTGTTGTAGAAAATGCAAATCAAGGCAGCGATACGGTATCAAGTACGGTGACTTATACCTTAAGTGACAATGTTGAGAATTTACTCTTAACCGGCTCGTCTGTAGCAGATGGTATTGGCAACGTGCTCAATAACACATTGACGGGGAACGCTGGCGCCAACAGGCTTGATGGTGCGGTCGGGGCTGATACGTTGACTGGCGGTAGTGGTGTTGATGTTTTTGTATTCAACACGTTGGTCGGTGGTACAGATACGACACTAGATGTTTTATCAGGTGTTGATAAAGTGCAAATTGGCGGTGATATTAACATTGGCAATGGCGATGCGACTATTGATGCAGGCATCGTTATTGATCAACCCAACGGCTTTTCCGCACAGGCAGAGTTAGTCATTAGTAACAGCAAAATTAACGGTTTTATTGATAGAGCCGCCGCCGCGACGGCTATCGGCAGTGCTAATTCGGCTTTTTCAATAGGCGATACACGCTTGCTTGTGGTTAATAATAACGTCGATAGTGTCATTTACCAATTTACATCGGTGGATACTAACGCTGAAGTTAATGCTTCTGAGTTAACGTTAATAGGAACCTTACAAGGTACGGCACAAACGGTACTAGCGGATTACCTTTTTGCATAAATCTTAAGCCTGAATAGCGGATTCGCCGTTAGGCAATCCGCTATTCAGGGTACACCGATGGCGTTTTGCTAACGCGGTAGGACACAGCGCCATAGGGGTAGCTCACATGCGGCGCATTACGCAACGGTTCACCTAAAGCGCCTACTGTTGGCAACTTACCTAGTTATTTCATGCTCATTCCTTACCGCGTTACGACACTACCGCCACCGTCCTCGAGTTTTAACCCAAGTTTTTCATGATTTTTTAAAATATATAAAAATCATTTGCTTGTGTAGTCGTGTTTTTTGAAGGGTTAACAACTGTAAAATCTGCGGTATACTGTTACGCGACTGGCTTTCAGAAGATTAGCGGTCTAATTCACTGCCGCACAGGCAGCTTAGAAAATCCGTTAAAACTTGGGTTGCGAGCTTTAAGAATTCACTGCCGCACAGGCAGCTTAGAAAGGCGTGTTCTTCAATAACGCGGTCATTATCAGCATCGTAGATTGGTTGCCTGTTGTTTGGCAACCCAACATATGGATACCAGAACTGCTGGGTTGCTGTAGGATGCGATTGGCAGTGAATCTCTAACATTCAACTTATAACCCTACACCAAGTGAATATGAAATTATTACCTCTACTTATGTTTACTGTATTTTCCACCAGTGTTGCGGCAGAAGTTTATAAATGCACTGATGCCAACGGTAAAACGGTTTATCGCCCGCAAGCTTGTGAGGAAGGTTTTAATAACGAGACCATCAATCTTAAAACCGGCGATACGGTGAATCTTGATGAAGCCGCAAAACAAGCACTTTTAAAAGAACAATTAGAGCAAGCGACGTTGGATTTGCAAAAACAGCAACAAGTCTTAGAAGCGCAGCGCCAACAAGCCCTTTATCAAGCAGCGGAAAATGAAAGTCAGATCAATCAAACACTCATCAAAGAAAATCCAACACAATATTCTGCCTACGCAATACCACCGTACACGCCTGATAAACTACCGGCCTTAGTCAAAAATTACGCCAGTCGATTACCTGAAATCGAGCGATTGCGTCGCTTTGCCGCTGTGCATGCGCTAGATTCAGGCGAGTGTGGTCGTGTTGAAGCGGTAGAGCTGCACGCTAAAAGTCAACCTAATAGCTTGGTCTTTCTCATCGATTGTAGTAGCGCAAAAAGTTTTTATTTCACCGAACAACAATTACCCCAGTGAATCTCATGAGTGTATCAAAAACCATTCTGATAACCGGCTGCTCAACAGGCATCGGTTACTGTACCGCACATTACTTAAAAAATCGTGGTCATCACGTGATTGTTACCGCACGTAAACCTGAGGATCTTGCGCGTTTGAGTGCAGAAGGCTTTAGTGCGATTGCACTGGATTTGTCCGATAGTGCGAGTATTCGTCAAGCCGTAGAGCAAACCCTGTTACTCACTCAGGGACGGCTCGATGCCTTATTTAATAATGCCGCTTTTGGACAACCAGGCGCGGTAGAAGATTTAAGCCGCGATGTCTTACGGCAGCAATTTGAAACCAATTTCTTTGGCACACATGAATTAACCAATCTGCTGATTCCCGTGATGCGTCAGCAAGGACAGGGACGCATTATTTACAATAGTTCTATTTTAGGGCTGGTCGCGATGACCTATCGAGGGGCTTATAACGCCAGTAAATTTGCCTTAGAAGGGTTGGCGGATACGTTGCGTTTGGAGCTACATGGCAGTCATATCTCAGTCTCTTTAATTGAGCCAGGGCCTATTCTGAGCGATTTTAGGAAAAATTCGTTAATATCTTATACCGCTAACATCGATACTGAGCAGAGTGTTCACAAAGCAACGTATCAAAAGATGCTCGCTCGTTTGAATAAAGAAGGCCCGGCCGCACCATTTACCTTACCGCCCGATGCCGTTGCCAAAAAAGTGGCTCATGCCCTGGAATCCAATCGACCTAAAACGCGTTATTACGTGACCTTCCCGACCTATTTGTTTGCATTTTTAAAGCGAATTTTACCTGTGGCATGGCTGGATTGGCTGCTAAGAAAGGTTTAGCTTGAAGCCAATCATGCAATATATTGATTACAATCAAATAGATAGCAAGCGACTCTCCCACCAACAAACCCAATGGATCATTGCCTCAGTAGGTACTGATTGTCATGCAATGTTGCCCGATCGTCATTGCTTTTCCACTTTCTCTACTCTTGAAAGGAAACTTTTGGTAACTTCATGAAAAACAATAGGCACATCACCCCGATTTTTTTAATAACAACCACTATTGGAATTATTGCGTTTTATATCATTTCGGCTATTTTTTACCCAAAATTGTATATTTTTGGTACTTATGAAGATTTATACGGTGAGTGGGCGCAGACGTTTTTTTTCCTTGCCACGTTTATTTTTGCTTTGTTAAATGCCATTAACAAAAACCAGACCTATCGCTGGTTTTTTAGCTTATTGGCGATTGCCAGTTTTTATGTCTTTATGGAGGAGATTTCTTGGGGGCAACGCCTGATTGGTTTTGATACGCCAGGTTATTTTCATCGCAATAGCTATCAAGATGAGGCTAATTTGCATAATCTACTGACGGGGCCAGTGAAAGTTTGGACTAAAACTGTACTGACTTATTTGATTTCATGCGGTTTAGTCGGTTACGGTATTCTCTATCCTCTGTGTTTAAATATTGAGTTCAAACCCGCTATGAAATTGGCAGAATGGGGCGTACCGCCGCCGCCAATGGCTTTGATGTTGGCTTTTTTGTTAGCTGCTATCTTAGAACTAGAGCCGTTTGGATTTAATGAGGCGGAAATTGCTGAGCTTTTAGTGGCGTTGGCTTTAACATTCACCGCGTTGCATTATTATTTGCAGGTGTCTCGTGGGCAAAAAACGGCAGATTTTATACCTCACTTGGGTCTTTTTTCAGTGGTGGTGAGTTTAGTGATTGTCACCACGCAAGCGCTACTGCATATTCCTTCTCAGCGCGAGATGATTGAGCACCGATTAGCCAATGGTTATGAAAAATTTGTTGATCGCTACGAGGGTTATAATTACACCGTGGGAGTCGTTGAAACCTTACAACTGTTCAA
This sequence comes from uncultured Methylococcaceae bacterium, assembly GCA_903945375.1. Lineage (GTDB taxonomy): Bacteria > Pseudomonadota > Gammaproteobacteria > Methylococcales > Methylomonadaceae > Methylovulum. Next base: position 6,474 of record CAJAVP010000052.1, read on the forward strand.
TCAGTTAAATCCACATAACACCGTAATTTTACGGAAAATAGCAGATAATTTTGAGGTTTTGGGTGAGCATGACAAGGCGTTGCAATTTATTCAGGCGGCTATCGACGAGGGCTTAAAACGTTATCGAGAAGACCCGCTGAATATTCAAACCAATGTCTCCTTGGCAAAAAGTTATCGACAAGCGGGTGATTATGGCAAAATGGAATTTTACAGTGCGGAAGCTTATCGTCTAGCCAAAGCCAAGCAAGAAGAATATCCAGACAAGGCTTATTGGGCCTATTGGCTAGCAAAAGCCTGTGAACAAACCCATCGTCAACACGAGGCTTTACAGTTTTATCGTAAAGCGCATAAATTAGAACCCGGTTCGTCGCATTATCGCGATGCCTATTATCAAAAGAAAGCCATCATGATTAACAATGAAGACTAATAAACGCGGTTTTAGCTTAATTGAATTACTGATAGCGGTTACTATCGTTGGTATTTTAGCCGCTATCACCTAATCTATCATTCGGTGTTCGTCGTAGGGTGCATAAGCGTTAGCGTCATGCACCTTAATAAGGGTTGTGGTGGATGGCGCTTTCGCTTATCCACCCTACGCGGGCT
>CAJAVP010000053.1 GCA_903945375.1 uncultured Methylococcaceae bacterium
CAACTTACTTGTGCTTTGATAGCTGGGAGCATCTGCTCGATTTTATGTTGGAGGGCTGGTCTCATAATCCGAAAAACTCAATTGTCCGACCCCGAAAGCCGGAAATAGGATAGCTTGGGGTCATAATGAGAATTGCTGATTTAGTCGGTTAGTAACGCATCGAGTTGATGTTTTTGATCTAAGGCATGGAGGTCATCAAAGCCACCGACATGAACATCACCGATAAAAATTTGTGGTACTGTTCTGCGCTTGGATTTACTCATCATCTCTTCACGTAGTAGGGTGTTTTTGTCAACATTTAGTTCGGTATAGCTTGCGCCCTTTTTATCAAGCAGCCGTTTAGCCATTATGCAGTATGGACAAATTGTGGTGGTATAGATCAGTATCTCAGGCATATAAAATCAATGTTTGTTACTATATGGTGGCATTCTATCGGTAAAGGTTGTCTTATTCAATGTCAGTGCTTTTAAGCGGGCGATATTACGCTGTATTTTTTACTCATTTGCTATGTCATCGCGTTCTGAGTTTGATTTTTGTGTGAATATAGGTGTTAGGATTAGCTGAGCGACTGATAGCGATGGAGCGCATAAGCTAAATTTTACAGAAAGTCGCTTTTTCCCAAATAAGTGATAACTTTAGTTACAATATGAAGCATCGTTGAGGATGTGCCTAGGCGATGATGACTCAAATTTAACCACACTAACTGAGATATTAATTATGAGTGATTTGCCAGAAAGCTTGAAATATGCAAGCTCCCATGAATGGGTAAAATTGGAAGAAGACAATATTGTGCGCGTAGGGATTAGCGATTTTGCCCAGCAATCTTTAGGCGATTTAGTTTATATTCAACTGCCCGAACTCGGACGCGCACTAATCATAAACGAGCCTTGCGCGATTGTTGAATCGGTCAAAACGGCTTCTGACTTATTTAGTCCTGTAACCGGTGTGGTTGTTGCAATCAATGAGGCGGCAGCTGATGAGCCTGAACAAGTCAATGATGCACCGTACCAAACCTGGTTATTTTGTATTAAAGCCGATGATCTTGATGATTTAACGCACCTTATGGATGCCGCCGCTTACCAGGCCTTAATTGATTAGTGCATTGCCCCTATCAAATCTAAAATTTTACTTTTTAGCAAATTTAATAAAAATAACAACATGGCCAATCAAAATGCAAAAGGGGTAAAACGCCTCTATAATGCTTGTCTTTTTTCCGCCGCCGGCTTTAAAGCCACTTGGCAACACGAAGAAGCCTTTAGGCAAGAAATCATACTTTTAATTATCACTACACCCTTAGCTATTGCGTTAGGTGCTAATGCCATTGAAAAACTACTGTTAATTGGCAGTATTGTGCTGGTTTTGTTGGTTGAGTTACTTAATTCAGCGGTTGAGGCGGTTGTCGATAGGGTGGGTTTTGAACACCATGAGCTATCGGGACGTGCCAAAGATATTGGTTCTGCTGCCGTGATGATGGCTTTGGTTTGGGCAGCGATTACTTGGGCTTTAATTTTACTTTGAAGGAAATTGTTTATGAGTGCTTTAATTTGTGGTTCTATGGCTTACGACACCATTATGGTGTTTCACGATAAATTTAAACATCACATTTTGCCAGAGAAGGTACATATACTGAATGTCTCTTTTTTGGTACCTGTTATGCGTCGTGAGTTTGGTGGTTGTGCGGGTAATATCGCCTATAACCTGAACTTACTCGGCGAAAATCCATTGATTATGGCGGTGGTAGGTCATGATTTTGAAGCATACAGCCAATGGTTAAGCCAAAATAGCTTATCTAGTGAGTTTATTCATATTCTTGATAACCACTATACCGGTCAAGCCTATATCACCACAGATGCAGACGGTAACCAGATTACCGCTTTTCATCCGGGCGCAATGGGCTTTTCGCATTTAAATACCATTCCTGCTCATCGTGATGATATCAGCATCGGCATTGTGTCGCCTGATGGTAAAGATGGTATGCAGCAACACGCTGAACAATTTACTGAATTAGGTATTCCTTTTATCTTTGATCCAGGTCAAGGAATGCCGATGTTCAGCGGTGCGGAGCTACTCTCATTTATTGATCAGGCGACTTGGTTGACGGTGAATGATTATGAGTCTGAGCTGATGCAAGAAAAAACAGCACTCAGTTTAGAGCAAATTGCATCTCGAGTAGAGGCGTTGATTGTGACGATGGGAGCGCAAGGTTCAAAAATTTACACCGACGGACACTGCATCAGTATTCCTGCCGCGCTGCCGCATACCATCAACGACCCAACCGGCTGTGGCGATGCTTATCGTGCGGGTTTATTGTACGGATTGATGAACGATATGAGTTGGGAAACAACCGGACGCATTGCCTCATTAATGGGTGCCATTAAAATTGAACATCATGGCACACAAAACCATAAATTCGATTTGCCTGCTTTTAAACAACGTTATCACGAAAACTTTGGTTGTCATTTTTAGGATATTTAGCCCATGCTAAGCCACACCCAACAACTGCTGGACATTATAACCCGCCTGCGCCACCCTGAAACCGGCTGCGCTTGGGATGTCAAACAGGATTTTGCCAGTTTGATTCCTTATGTCATTGAAGAAGCTTATGAAGTTGTCGATGCAATTGAGCGCGGTGATTATGATGATCTGCGTTCTGAATTGGGTGATTTGCTTTTGCAGGTCGTTTTTCACGCTAGAATTGCCGAAGAGAGTGGGCTATTTAATTTTGAGCAAGTAGCAGAAGATATATGTGCCAAGCTCATTCGGCGGCATCCGCATGTGTTTGCAGAAGCGGTGTTCAAAAATGATGAAGAACGACATTTGGCTTGGGAACAAGCCAAAGCGGACGAGCGGCAGAAAAAAAACACGGCTAACGATAAACTGAGTGTGCTCTCTGGGGTGGCGAGTAGTTTACCGGCGTTAATGGAATGTGAAAAAATCCTAGATCGTGCGGCACAGCACGGCTTCGATTGGCCTGATGTTGCGCCGGTTTTTGACAAAGTGCATGAAGAGCTGGATGAAATACGCGAGGCTATCGTTTTGGGCGATCAAGCACATATTCAAGAAGAGGTCGGGGATTTGTTATTGGTCGCTGTCAATTTGGCTCGACATTTAAACGTTAAGCCTGAAGTTGCGCTTAAACAAAGCACAAAAAAGTTTTCCAAACGCTTTAATTATATTGAGCAGCAAGTTGAAGCCAGTGGCAGAACCCTACTTGATTGCCAATTGACTGAATTAGATGGTTTTTGGAATGCGGCAAAACAGTTTTATAAAGCACAGAAAGAAGATTCTTTAAGTTAGCGTAGAATAAGCGTTGGCTTCGATATACTTAGCCAACGCTTCAAGCAGGAATTAGATTAGACTTTGCATTCTGGCGTTAATGAACTGCGCCAAAACTGACTGTCTTTATCAAATAATCGACTATCTTCAGGTCCCCACGAGCCAGCCGGATAAGTGGCAATAAAATCGCGCTCAATGGCCCAAGTTTGCAAAATGGGGTCAACAATACGCCACGCATGTTCCACTTCATCAAAACGTAAAAATAATGAGCGGTCGCCTTTTAAGACATCCAATAATAAATCTTCATAAGCGTCGATTGCTTTTTCATCTTGATTGCGGAAGCTGGCATCTAAGCTGCTGGTGCGCGTATTCATTTCCAAACCTGGCTCTTTAACGGTCATTTCAATGCGAATACATTCTTCGGGTTGAATGCCCAATAACACCCAGTTGGGATTCATGCACTGCACATTGGTATCACGGAAAAATTGCAAAGGCGGGTGACGGAAGCAAATCGAAATAGACGATTGCGCTTTGGTCATACGTTTACCGGTTCGCATATAAATCGGCACACCGCGCCAACGCCAGTTATCAATATACAGCTTCATTGAGGCATAAGTTTCCGTCGTGCTATTAGCTGGAATATTTACTTCGTCCAAATAAGCTTGCACTTTTTCACCATTCACCTGACCTTTAGCATATTGCCCGCGAAACGCTTGGGCATGAACGGCCTCTTTGGAGATCGGGCGAATGGATTTTAATACTTTTACTTTTTCATCACGTAGTGATTCAGCGTCCATAGAAACGGGAGGTTCCATCGTGACCAAGGTTAATAATTGCAATAAATGACTTTGCAGCATATCGCGCAATGCACCCGCGCCATTGTAATAATCCCCGCGACTGTCTATACCAATACTCTCGGAATGAGTAATTTGAATATGATCAATGTAATTACGATTCCATAACGGCTCGAGCATGACATTAGCAAAACGGAACACCAGGACATTTTGCACCATGCCTTTGCCCAAATAATGATCAATACGATAAACCTGTTCTTCGTGTAAATAATGGCTAATGCGTTTTTGCAAGGCTTGGGCACTGTCTAAATCATAGCCAAAAGGCTTCTCAATAATGACACGTCGCCAACCTATGTCCTCATTGAATAAGTGTTGATCACTTAACAGGCTCATGACTGGGCCAAAATCGGAGGGGCTGATGGATAAGTAAAACGCAATATTGCTAGGGAACTCTTTTTTCGCTAGTGTTTCAGCGAGCTGTGTATAGCAGTCGGATTGATTGATGTCACCTTGATGATAATGCAGGCGTTCACTGAAACGTCGAAATACCTGCTCATCAAAATCTTCTTTGGCTTTCGCCATAACCATATCTCTGACTTCATCCAGCCATTTTTGCTGATCCCAAGGTCGTCGTCCCATAGCAATGATACGCGTACCTTCAGGAAGGCGATTGGCAACATCTAAATGATATAAGGCAGGCATGAGTTTGATGCGCGAAAGGTTGCCGGTGGCACCAAAGATGACATAGGTACAAGGTTCTGCGTTCATAAGTTTTTAAGCTAGGCTGGTTAATGTGCATAGGCGGGTTAAGTTATCGCGTATTAGATAACGATTCAGCCCCCCCTCTAAAAATTATTGCGATTACAGCGATTTCAGGTAGTGTGAGTAAGCTTTCTGTTGAAGTAAAACAGCTTAGGTTATCATCAACAAAGATTGAAAACGCGGTATGTCGTCATTCCGGTAGGGATTATAGCATGTGGAACTATCGGCAAAATGCTCAAGTGATAATAAGCCAGGTTGTGACTCATGAGAAGTCACCTATTTTTTAAATAACTCGCCGTAACGGTTCAGGTTTATGGCGTTTACACGACCTCGAAAACTCAGCAATGTCATTAACAAAATACAGAATTTTTTTGTGACGGTGAAATTGTGGACATTTTTCTTAAAATCGATTCTAGTCGCTTCATGAAATCTTATTTCATAGGTCGGCATGTTAGCAACTATAGTGTCCTCGGTATGTAATATTACCTCTGTTTTTCAAAAAACTGTCCGAAGTATTGAACGGATAGTGTGGCATGGCAATAATTTGTGGTGGTATACACAATACTTTGGGCAGTTTTAAGTAGCAATAGCCCTAAAGTTACAACGGCTTGAACAAACTGAGCGGCATTGTAAACCATTATTGGATGCTGGAAGCTTGTAATTTTTAGCCCTAAAATTACTGCGATTAAGCAACCTACGATGCTGTCTTTCGGGGGCACTATAAGTTGAATGTAAGCTCCCATATCATCAAGGCAATAAAGAGGACAAATGTCCCTCGCATATTATGACAATTGTAAGATGTTTTTTTACCCGTATTGGATAGAATTAAGTTCGGGTAAGTATTAACGCAAAGCAATTTTCCCATGAGTATAGTTACGCTATTTTGTTCCAACCATAGCTTAAACGGGTCTTAAATAGCGTATGAAATCGCCACACCTGTTGTGAAGCAGGGTCGGAAAATCTCAGGTCTTCATGTCACATTACAGAAGATAGCTGGATTGCAATTTTTTTAATTATTGCAAAAGGAAAAAAAATGAAATTCAAACTTCTTATGATGCCAGGGCTATTGGTGTTAAATTTGTTCAGTGTCGGTGCAAATGCGTCCACTTTTTTGCCGCTTACTGTCACCACCGGATCGGGTAACAATATCACTTATAACGGGGCGAGTTATCATTTCGAACCCTCCACAACGCCGCCTATTATAGGTGTTTATGGATGGGATGGGGGAAATATAGAGAATCAAAATGAAGAGAATATTGGCAATATAATAAATGATACTTTCAAAATCAAAGCGGAATTTAAGGAAAAAGGCGATTTTGATGATAAGAAAAAAGACGATTCTGATGATAAGAAAAAAGACGATTCTGATGATAAGAAAAAAGACGATTCTGATGATAAGAAAAAAGACGATTCTGATGATAAGAAAAATGGCGGTTTAGATAATGATGACAGCACTGATCTCCAATCTATCGCTACATCTGATCCTTATAATTATTTGGCGGTTCATGTAGGCGGTGGTGAGCTGTTGTTTAGATTTTATGACACCTTTAATGGTCCATTTAAAATCCAAAAAACCGATGGTACAGGCGGTGGCTTGAGTAACTATAGGTCTTATCTTAGTCCGGAAATTCATGCCCCAACCGCTACACCCGTCCCAGCCGCAGTTTGGTTATTTGGTTCAGGCTTGGTTGGTTTGATTGGAATCCGCAGAAAATCAAAAACTGCATTGTCGGCTTAAAATACCCGCTATAAAACGGGGGGTATTGCAATGCCCCTCGTTTTTGTGCATGTTTGAGACACCGCATCTCCCGCAGATCAACTCGGGTAGTGGGTTAAATCTGTTACTTAAGCCGAATATCAGGTTTTTATACGGAGTCCAATCGCTTTGCTATTGATGATTACTGCGTACCCCGATACGTCCTTACGTAGGGAGCATAAGCGTTGAGTTAGGCCTTTTCAATAATGATTAAATTCACCGTTCACCCTGCGCTCATCGAGGGCTGGAGGGCTCAGCACGAACGGATTAACTTAAAAAAACCGAAAACTTGACCGTTTAGAGTTTGTATACCGCCATAATTTCCTGCAAACGTTGGTGGCTATCAACAATGTCCTCCGGTGAGGCGCAGGCCACACTGGGCACATCACAGACTTCCAAGGTGTTGAGAATCAAAATATCTTGGGAATTATAGTAGCGTACCCACCAGACGAATTGGGTGGCAGTGGCGCTAATCCGGCAATTGCCGTAGCCCCTAGACAATATCGTCGTAGTGCCTGTGCCTAAGCTTTGTGTCAAAAACATCAGGTCTTGCTCCGTTTGTGGCAACAGGCTCAAATTGATAGTGTGTGTTTGACGGCTTTGTCGGTATTGGGCAATTTTAGCGTTTAGTTCAGCCAGCAATGGCGGTGAATTCATCACGCCCAGCGGTAATTCAGTCCAGTGGGTGTCGATTTTTTCTGCGGCATTGTTAAACGCGGTTTGGGCTAGCTGTTGCGGAATAATGCCGACATCCAACGCATCTGAGATAATCTGCCGACTCTCGTTGATTGTTTGTAAACGCCAGACGCCTGCCAATAAAGACTCTTGGATACAGGTCTCTTGTTCACCCGAACAAATGATGCTGACTTCTCCTTCGCCAAGCACTTCGTCGATAAATTTACGGTTAATGTCATCTAGTCCGGTCAGCTGGTTAGCTTGGGATTGTGTCGGAAACACTGCCAAATCGTGCAGCAATTGCTGTAACACGGCTTTTGCCGATGCCAAATTTGCTGCGTTTAAATCGACTGAAAGCTGCGGCATTGCATAAGTCGCCATGTTTTGTGGCATTTGCAAATAGTCCAGTTCGACACCGTCGTGTCCTGGAGGCTGGCTACCTTGACCAAAAATAGGGAGAGTAACAGATGTCATAATGTAGTTGGTTTTTGAGGGTTAAGAAACAAGCATGTTAGGTTCTACAAACCTTATCTAAATCAAAACGTGGCGGTTGGCTAGGTGTAGTTGCTAATAGCCGTGCTGTTTCTTGTCGATAGTCTTGCCAATCATGGACACCGGTGATGACGCCTAAATAGTCGCCATTTTGCAAAAACACCAATGACGGCCAACGGGTAAAACGAAACCGCGCTTGCAACTCACGTTCGATGGACTTACTGATAACGGCGGCTTGTAGCTGACCACTGAAGGTTTTTAACAATTCAGGTAAAATCACTGCGACATCGTTGCTTTCCGGAAACAGGCTTGGATCGTTACAAAAAAACAGTAGGACATTTCTGTTACCGTAGACAAATAAATCGTAATTGTCTGCATCCAACAAAGGTAGACCGTGGCGGGTCTGCAGTTGCTCTAGCAAAGGCGAGTTTATGATGCTCATCAATATTTGCCCCGATAATCGACATCGACTTGCAGGCTATGCGGGTTGCACGATTGAGATGAGCGTACCGTGAAGGCGCCATAGTGCAACAGTCGTTCGTCACCAACTCGACAGGCTTCGGCGGCAGAAGGGCGCTCCTGTTCGTAACGCTGCATATTCAGCACAGGATCGGACAAATCACTGTCAGCCGTATCGGTTTTTTCTGCATAGATATCGAAAGTTTGCAAATAATTTAGAGCGATGTCTATTGCCGGTTGGATTTGTGCCTTGACCGACGGGCGTAAGCTGCCACCATAATCGTCTAATTCTTCGGGCTGCACACCAATCAACAGCAAATGGCTAGGATAGTGCCCCAGCATTTGCGCCATTGCCAACACCTCCTGAAAACCGGTTTGATGCAGGCTCATTTTCTTAACGCCAAGAAAATGAGGTACGTCATCGTTGGACACGCATTTCAGCGTCGCAGGTGGCAAACCATAATCGATCGCATCAAAAACGACCAACACCTCTGCGTTCTGCACCGGCTCGACCAGATAAACACCTTGCGTACCGCCATCTAACACGTTGACGTTATCTGGGAAACGGTAGTTTTTTTGCAGATGTTCAATGACACGGACGCCAAAACCTTCGTCTGCCCACAATACATTGCCTATGCCCAGTAGCAAAACGTTCATGAGTGGTGACTGTCATTTAGAGGTTTATCGTCTTTAAACGTACGCCAACCGGTCACTATGGTTGGCAAGATACTTTGCCGAGATAATTTTTCTTCGCGTATTGCAACGTAAATGTGGATTAGCACAAAGCAAACAATCAGCCACATAACAAGGTGATGCCAACTGTGCAGGCTTTGGCTACCACCAAACAGTGGCAACACCCAAGAACTAAACAAGCTGTATTGCCAACTGTCCTGTCCTTCGCCTTCGCCGTACAAGGCAAAGCCGGTGATTATCATAAACAACGCGCCCCACACGAAAGCAAAGTGCATCGCCAGCACTGCCAATGGATTGTGACCAGTGTATTTGCGTGGTTCTTTAACGAGGAACGCATACCATAAAATTTCTTGACCTACGCCTTGCCAGAAATCCCGTGACAACAGCGGTGGCATAAAAAGTTGACGGGCATAATCGTTACCGGCATACGCCCAATACAATCGACCTATCAGCCCGATGGCCAATAAATAACCGGCAGCGAAATGCACGAATCTAATATAACCCATTACAAAATGAGCAGATGCTTCGCCGCCCACGGAAGGCAGGGGCGAGGCGATTAGATAGCCGGTAACGGCTAATAGGACAACGGCTAAGGCGTTTAAAGCATGCCATAGACGTACTGGTTTTTCGTAAACATAAACGGCTGGAGTAACAGAAGTAGATTCAGTCATGACAATTCCTTAGGCAGCAAAGAGTAGCCAAATACCAATCAAGCCGGTTATAGCGCCGTAGGTACGAATCAAGCCAGCGGCATTGATTCGCTGGGCAAGCCTGCCCATTAGCCAACCGAAAGCCAGCAACACTGCCGTACCTGACACAATCCCAACAATGTACGCATAGCCCGAAGCGGCAAGTGGTATTTCATAAGCATGTGCCAATCCATGTGTGATGGCAAAGATGCTAATCGACATCAGAGCTAATACTTTGGGTATCTTTACGATCCCAACGCTTAAGATAATGCCGACCGATAGCAACGAAACCAGTATAGCTGTTTCTATCATGGCAAACCTGAATCCGATTAAACCCAGTTCTGCACCAGCCGACATGAATAACAAAAACAAAACCATCGAACGTTTGGCAAATCGGTGCTTTTGCATACTTGCCCATAGTCCTAAGCCCAGCATCACGAGAAAATGATCTAGCCCAAACAAAGGATGCTGAAAACCATAGCCAAAGCCCACGTTGGGCAAAGAGCCGACATGAGCCGACACCAGCTCGGAAAACGTGAGCAAACTAGCCAGCGATAAATATTGAAATTTTATTCTGTTGATTGTGCTTAAATTCTTCATAACGTTTCCTCAGCGAACTTTGACACGGGTTAATTCAGTACCATCAGGGCTGATGATATGTGTGGAGCACGCCAGACAAGGGTCAAAACTGTGCAGCGTACGCAAGATTTCCACCGGCTCATCAGGGTTTTCTACTTTAGTGTTCATCAAGGCTGCTTCAAAAGCGCCGATATTGCCTTCCCCATCACGCGGCGAGCCATTCCACGTTGTCGGCACCACACATTGATAATTGGCAATTTTAGCGTTTTCAATTTTCAGCCAATGCCCCAATGCACCACGCGGCGCTTCAGTAAATCCAACGCCCTTGACACTGTTGGGCCAAGTTTCTGGTCCCCATTTCGTAACGTTTGCTGTCGCCAGGTCGCCGGCTTTGATATTCGCCATCATCTTATCCATAAAATAGCGCATCTTGCCTGCCGCCCATTGCGCCTCAAGTCCACGTGCCGCAGTCCTGCCCAAGGTAGAGAACAAGGCCGTAATGGGCACATCCAGGGTTTTTAAGACCATAGTAATTTGCTCGGTGATTTCTTTATTGCCTTGTGCATAACCAATGACATAACGCGCTAATGGCCCAACTTCCATTGCATGACCACGCCAGCGCGGTGCTTTAATCCATGAATATTTGGCATCTTCATCCAACTCTTCAATATGCGTGCGATCGCCTTTAGTTTTTGGGCCGATACGGTAATTGGGTTCAGTGATGCCATCCCAAGGATGTAGACCCAATGCTTCATCGGGGTATTTGTACCAAGAGTGTGGGATAAATTCCTTAATTTGCTCAGGATCAGCCAAATCGACCTCATGGACTTTGCTTAAATCGCCATTGATAATTGCACCGCGCGGCATTAATAAATTCGCCGTCGAATAGTCGTTGGCATTATCAGGAATGTCACCGTAAGACAACAGGCTAGTGCCAGATAAGCCGCCACCGTAGAGCCAGCCTTTGTAAGTTTGGGCAATCGCCAGCAAGTCGGGGATATAAACTTGGTCGATAAACGCAATAGTACGGTCGATAATTGAGGAGACCAGATTCAGCCGTTCCATATTGATTGCGCCGACTGCGCCAACGCCATCAATATTGATCGCACACGGCACACCGCCGACCAGCCAATTCGGATGCGGGTCTTTGCCGCCGAAGATTGTGCGAATTTTCATGATGTCTTTTTGGAAATCCAACGCTTCCAGATAATGCGTCACTGCCATTAAATCCGCTTCCGGTGATAACAAATAAGCGGGATTATTCCAATAACCGTTTTTGAACGGCCCTAATTGTCCGGATTGGACAAATTTAAGTAAACGGTTTTGTGTGTCACGAAAATAACCCGGAGAGGATTTGGGATTATGCGGTGAAATGGATTGCTGCAATGCGGAAGTCGCGGCAGGGTCAGCTTTCAGTGCATTGACAGGATTAACCCAATCCAGCGCGTGTAAATGGTAAAAATGCACCAAATGATCTTGCGTTTGCAGGCTTAATTGCATCAAGTTGCGTATCGAATTGGCGTTTTCAGGAATCGAAATCTTTAACGCATCTTCCACCGCGCGTACTGAAGTCAACGCATGGGTGCCGGTACAAACTCCACAAATGCGCTGAACAAATGCCCACGCATCACGCGGATCACGACCTTTCAATATCACTTCAAGGCCACGCCACATAGTACCGCTGGATACGGCATTGCGGATAACATTATCGTCATCAAGATTGACTTCACAGCGCATATGACCTTCGATGCGTGTAACCGGGTCGACGACAATACGGCGACCTGCGTCATTCAAATTAAAACCGTTGGGGGTATTAGTGACTGTCATTGTTGTTCTGCTCCTGATTGTTTGGCGCGATTCAGTGCGGTTAGACCAGCATGTGCGGCAATACCTGCACCGACCAAAGCGGCCGCAGTGCCGCCGATGGCATCGGCGTTGGCTTCAATGCCGAATGGGTTAATATCGGTGAGACGTTCATAGAAGCTACCTTTATCCCAAAACCCTTCTTCAGAACAACCGATACAACCATGTCCTGACTGAATAGGGAATGATAAGCCTTCATTCCAGCGCACTGTTGAACAGGCATTGTAAGTGGTCGGCCCTTTACAGCCCATTTTGTACAGGCAATGACCTTGGCGAGCCGCCTCATCGTCCCAGTGCTCGACGAACTGGCCGGCATCAAAATGCGGACGGCGGTAACATTTGTCGTGGATACGTTGGCTGTAGAACATTTGCGGACGACCTTGTTTATCCAGCGTTGGCAATTTGTCGAAGGTCAGCATATAAGCTACTACGGCGGTCATCACTTCAGCGATTGGTGGGCAGCCAGGCACTTTGATAATGGGCTTGTTCGCCAAACCAGGCACTTTATGAACGGGTGTGGCTTGGGTTGGATTGGGCTTGGCGGCTTGTACACAACCCCAGGACGCACAAGAACCCCAAGAAATGATTGCCTTGCAGCTCTCTGCCGCATATTTGAGCTGTTCGACAAACGGCTTGCCGCCGATAATGCAATACATGCCGTCTTCAGCCAGCGGCGGATTGCCTTCCACAGCCAGAATATAATTGCCTTTATATTTTTCGACGATCTCATCAATGATGGCTTCTGCGTTATGTCCGGCTGCCGCCATAATAGTGTCGTCATAATCTAGCGACAACATCGACAATATCACATCTTTTGCTAGAGGATGACCTGAGCGGATAAAGGATTCCGAGCAACACGTGCATTCCAAGCCGTGTAGCCACAAGACAGGAATCCGTGGTTTAGTCTCCATCGCGAAAGCAATTTTGGGTGCGAAAACGGGGGCAAGCCCCAATGATGCCGCAGTCAAGCTACAAAACTTGAGGAAACTACGGCGCGTGATGCCTTGCCTACGCATGACATCGTAAAAGGTTTCATTCATTCAGGCTCTCCTGCGTTGTGGGGCCGCTAAAAACGTTGGTAAATTGTTAAGGGACTTAACCTTTTATCAATCGAAGCGATCGCTAGCATCAACGCCACGTGGAGAACAGCCTAAATTAATACTATGGGGATAGAGGACTAGAACCTCATTTCCCCTGTAACTGTTATCCGGTATGCAACAGGTAAGCTGCGACCATAAATAAATACTGCAACATCTATACCAGATACTAATCGCCTAATAACCTCTGCAATATTAAGGTAAAATAATAGCGAAAGGAGATCCGACAAACTAAATCGATGTTGGTTTTATAACAAATGCAACAAGAAAGAAGGGGGATTGCAAGAAAGCTGACAGTGACTTGACTACACTGTCTAAATTAACTAAGGGATAAATATGATGGGTAAACGCTGTTAGATGTCATCAGTAATAAAGCACTCCCCATTCATCAGTATCAAAAAATGATCTTACAGCGTTTTCAATCTCGATTAACTCACTACCGGCGGCTCATGTTTTTGGTAAATGGATGGGGAAACCATCTGTAACTTGCTGTTGATTCCGTTTAATGATTCTGAATGGCTGATGATGAAATAACCGCCGGGGCGCAGGTGGTGTTGGATACGATCAATCAGGCGCTGTTTAGTGGGCATATCAAAATAAATCATTACATTACGCAAAAATATCACATTGAATAACCCTAGCTTGGGCAGCTCATCGTTAAGATTCGCATACATGAATTTAACTCGACGGCGTAAAGTTGAATTTATCAGGAAAAACCCTTCGTATTCATCCCGGCCTTTCAAACAATATTGCTTTAATAATGGGCTCGGAATTTTGTCTGCGGCACTCATGGTATACAAACCCTGACGAGCTTTTTCCAGCATTCGCGTAGAAATGTCAGTACCAATGATCTCCCATTGACTGAATTTTGAAAATTGGGAGACCGTCAAGGCTAAGGTATAAGCTTCTTCTCCACTGGAGCTGGCTGCACTCCAAAACCGTAGCGGTTGGCTGGGAGGATGGGTGCGGAGGAAATGCGTAGTGAGAAAATCAAAATGCTGCGGCTCTCTAAAAAAATAGGTTTCGTTAGTCGTCAGTAAGTCAATGGCCATCAATGTTTCGTGTTCAAATTGCGGTTTGCCCAGCAGGTGGAAATACTCGCTGTAACTGGAGAATCCATAATGACGCAAGCGTTTTTCTAACCGACCGGAAATCAACGCCTGCTTGTTGTCATTTAAGGCAATGCCGGTCTCTTTGTACAGATAGTCTTTTATCCACAAAAACTCATGTTTTTGCAGTACCAGCGAACTATGCCATTCTGGCTTAATTGCTACCATGCTCCCTATCACCCAACGCCGCTTTACTTAAATTTGCCATTTCTTCTACAGACAGCACGCGGTCAACGTTGAGCAAAATGACGAAACGATTGTCCCGCCTAGCCATACCGTTGATAAAATCAGGCCGTATACCTGAACCAAAACTAGGAGGCTGCTCGATATCCTGTTGGCTTATTTCGATAACCTCGTTTACTGCGTCGACGATAATGCCAACATTTTGTTTAGTATCAAGATGTTGGACAATCGTCTCGACGATGACAATGGCAGTACGTTTGACAATTGGCGTGCTGCCCTTGCCAAAACGGGCAGACAGGTCTACAACTGGAACTACGCTGCCGCGCAAGTTGATCACACCGCGCACAAAGCTCGGCATCATGGGGACTTCAGTCAATTGCCCGTAATCTATAATTTCCTTAATGTTTAAAATCCCCAAGGCATATATTTCCCCCGCCAAGACAAAGGTAAGGTATTGGCCTGCGCTGGCAGTCTGTAACTCCCGCTGTACTGCCGGTAGTTTTTCGGTAACCGTTGCGATTGCTGTCATATTGGGCTCTCTGTGTTTAATTAAACTAATCGGTTAGAACACTAAAACCGTTCGAATTTGCTTAAATCGTATTCGCTATCAGCTATTTTACGGGCTTGTACAGAGAACGATTGAGTTTTTTCTACTTTTTTCACCGGTCTTGGCATGTTGTGTTCAAATGATGTCTTATTGCCATTAATTTTGAAAAAAACCATCAAGCCTTGTAGCTGTTCCGCCTGTCCGGTCATTTCTTCAGCGGTAGCGGCCAACTCCTCACTGGCTGAGGCGTTTTGTTGGGTGATCTGGCTCATTTGATTCATCGCGGTATTGATCTGATTGGTTCCAGAAGATTGCTCTTGTGAGGCGGCGGCGATTTCTTGAACTAAATCGGATGTCTTAGCAATACTGGGAACGATTTCGTCCAGTAACTTACCGGCGCTTTCGGCGGTTTTGACGCTGCTTTCTGCCAACTCGCCAATTTCACGTGCCGCGATTTGACTCCGTTCGGCCAGTTTGCGGACTTCTGCCGCCACAACCGCGAAGCCTTTGCCATGATCACCGGCACGCGCTGCTTCAATAGCGGCATTGAGTGCCAGCATATTGGTTTGGTAGGCGATATCATCAATGATACCGATTTTATTGGCGATGTTTTTCATCGCTTCTACAGTTTGCCTCACCGCTACACCACCTTCGATGGCTTCTTGAGAGGCTTTACCGGCCATGCCATCAGTAATTTTGGCGTTTTCGGCATTTTGGTTGATGCTGCCAGCCATTTGTTCGATGCTGGCGCTGGTTTCTTCGACACTGGCGGCCTGTTCACTGGAGGCTTGCGATAGTGATTGCGAGGTTGCGCTGATTTGTTCAGAGGCATTGCCGAGCTGTTCAGCGGCACTCATAACTTCAGCAATAGTTTGTGAAAGCTTGGCAATGGTATTGTTGACAGTCTCTTTGAAATCACCGAGTTGGCCTTTGTAGTCTCCTTTGACGGATCGAGTTAGATCGCCTTGTTCAACCAAGGTTAAAATATCTACGGCTTCATTAACCGGCAAAATGATGCCGTCAAGAATGTCATTGATGCCTTGTACTAATTTATGGTAATCACCCTGATGTTTGCTGGCATCGGCGCGAACATCCAGTTTGCCTTGGAGGCCTGCCTGCATCAATACTTCAGTATCAGCAATTACTGATTTGATCGATAAACTCATATTCTGCATCGCGGTAAGCAATTGACCGGTTTCATCGCTACTCTTTACATCAATAACCGATGTTAAATCACCTACAGCAATTTTACTGGCAACATCGACCGCCTGACTTAACGGCTTAGTGATGCTACGGGTAACTAACCAAGCTGCTATCACACTCAATGCTAAGGCGATAAACGCAACTAACAGCATCAGGTTGCGGCTGGAATCGTATAACTCAGCCGCCTCTTTGGCACCTTCAGCCATAAAGTCATCTTGAAGATCACTCATCGCCTCCAGTAATTTCATGAATGCGTTATTGCTGGGAATAAATTTATCAAACATATAGTCAATCACTTCTTTTCTAGGTTTGCTTTTATCGTCCAGCAACTGATAGAGCCGATCGTATTTGTCGATCAAGTCTTCACGTTGCTCTTTGATGTTGCTCAGTATTTCTCGCCCTTTTGCGGTGACAATCATGGCATCCAATTTATCGAACATAACCTTGTTTTCATCACGGTTACTTTGAATTTCTTGTTTTACAGCTGGAATTTTGACCTCATCAACCAATAGCAGGTTGCGGATGAGGCGACCAATATCCGCTGCATTTTTAGTCATGTCGTTAGCCAGTTTAACTTTGACATAACGGTCTTCAACAATCATTCGGGTAGATGCGCTCATGTTGCTCATATTGCTGATGCCCACACTGACGATAGTGACAAGGAGTGCTAGTACCATTGCGAAACTAAGACTGAGTTTTAATGCAATTTTCATATTGTTAAACATAATTTTCCCCTAAATTTTTTACAATTTATTGTGTTTTAAGCATCAATTAAAAATCTGACGGTATTCTTGTTGCTGAACCAGCGTCGGCACATCAAGAATCAGTGCCACTTCGCCGCTACCCAAGATAGTTGAACCACTCACGCCTTGAACATGCTCAAATAAGCAGCCAAGTGGTTTTATAACGGTTTGTAATTCTCCCATTAATCTATCGACCACTAATCCTGCTTTTAAGCCGGCATGTTCAACAACAATGACATTTTGTCGCCGCACTGTAGCCCCATTTTTATTGAATAATTTTCTTAAACGGATAAACGGTAGCACTTCGCCGCGCAGTTCCATAAAGTCGTGATGATCATCACTCGGCAACGCCACGCATTCAACCACCTTATCGAGCGGAATCACATACGAGGCATCGCCGACACCGGCTAGGAAGCCGTCAATAATTGCTAGGGTCAACGGGAGCTGGATTCTCAGGGTTGTGCCTTGTCCGGCTTGGCTGTCAATAAAGATAGATCCGCGCAATTCGGTGATATTACGTTTGACGACATCCATGCCAACACCACGCCCTGACAGGTTGGATAGGTGCTCAACTGTAGAAAATCCAGGCTCAAAAATAAACGCGTAGATATCTTGATCGCTTGGAACTATGCCAGCAGGAATCAAGCCACGTTCAACAGCTTTGGCCAAAATTTTGTCACGGTTAAGCCCACCGCCATCATCGCTAACTTCAATAACGATATTGCCAGAACTGTGATAAGCATTCAGTCTAATGGTGCCTTGTTGCGGCTTGCCGCGTTCAGTCCGCAGCTCTGCGCGTTCGATGCCATGATCCATTGCATTTCGTACCAGATGCAATAACGGGTCGCCAATTTTTTCCACAACGGATTTGTCGACTTCTGTTTCTGCCCCATTGATGACCAATTTGATGTCTTTGCCCAATTCTTTACTGACATCGTGCGCCACTCGATGAAAGCGATTGAACGTGGTGCCAATTGACACCATGCGTAATTGCAATGCGCTGTCACGCACTTCTTCGACAAGACTGACGACACTGGTGTTAGCTTCTTGAAGTGAAATGTCAGTTGTTTGCATACCCTTCAGTTTAGCGGCAGCTGAGGAAATGACCAGTTCGCCGACTAAATTGATCAATCTGTCCAATCGATCCGCCTCGACGCGGATATATTGACCTTCCTTGGCTTTGTTATCTTTGATCTGCTGTTGTTTTTCCAGCGCGGCGTTGATTAAGGGTTGTTGGACGACGCGCTGCTCCACCAGAATTTCACCGATACGGCATGGGGATTGTGCTGCCTGCTGCGCCTTAAGACCTTCTTCCAATTCACGCGGGGTGATAACACCGCTTTTAAGTAGTAAGCTCCCAAGTTGGGCATCTTCTTCCGTTAGTGAATTAATCAATTCCACATAGTAGGGGATTCGGTTTTCTAGCGGCAAAATATGGATATTACTGCCTTCGCGGATAAACTCGAAAACATTTTCAATAGCTTCTTTGTCGGCATCTGTCTTTAAAATGATTTCAAAAGCCAAATAGCTAAGTTCGGGATTCATGCTGATGACATCGGGAAGGGTATAGCTGAATGTGGCCAAATCGACAATTTCGCCCAGCGTGGTCAGATAATGGATAAACGACAAAGGATCCATGCCGTCACGCAGGCAGTTTTCGTTGAATTGCAAAAACAGCAGCCAATTGCCGTACCCACTGTGTTTTTCGGCTAATGTTTCGACCCTCTCGGTGGTTTCAGGTAATACGGTAATATGCGATTCTGTCGTTGCCGTTGTTTGTTGATAAGGGAGTAATGCGTCCAATAAACGGTTTCCGCATTCGGTTGCTTCCGGATTTTCTTCAAGGCTACCATTAATAACCTCTAAAATCAGGCGACTTAGGTGATCACAGCACGGTAATAAGGCAGTAATAAGTTCTGACGTAACGGATAATTCGCCATTGCGTAGCCGGTCAAGCAGGCTTTCGATGACATGAGTAAATTTCACAATATGATCAAGACCAAACAGTCCGGCTGTTCCTTTAATGGTATGAGCTGCGCGAAAGATGGAATTAATGGTTTGACTAGGTTCTGTACTTGTTTCAAGTCCAAGCAGACAGGCTTCCATCTCTTCTAATAATTCATTACATTCGACGGTAAAGATTTTTAGTGCTTCTTGCATATCCTCATCAATATTCATTGAAATTACTCCTTGGCCGACAAAACAATCTGGTCACCAAAAGCACTGGTCATTCTCGTTAATTCAAGGACGTCCAGTACCGCTTTGCTGTGCATAACGAAGCGCAGAATTTTACTGTTTTGTGAGGCTTCTCTTTTGACGAGGATTAGCAGTTGTAATCCGGCAGTGTCCATTTCAGAGACATTAGCTAGATTGAGTTCTAGTTCGTTATCGCTTGTAAGAAAATCGAGTAAGGCAGTTTTTTGTTCGATGGCGGTGTAGATGGTCAATTCACCATCCAGAGCGAGTGTTTGCATGAGCGGGCAAATCCATATGAAGGGTTGATGTGATGCAGCCATTCTGCGGTTTAAAAACATATTATGAGGCGTCATCGCGACGATTTTTTATCGGGTATTTGCACTCGAAGGTGAGGTATTTTTTTTCGCTCCACCTTGGCAACTGCTCCTACGTTGCTTAGAGTGCCTATTGTTGGTACTTTATCTTCTGCATCTATGCCGCTGAAAAGAAAGTATTCAAAGAAAAGAGCGCTGGATTGCCGTTTTCTCCTTCGGACTAATCTCGACAAACGAAATTACCACGTAACGTCAGTGAAGGGGGGTAATGATAAGTCGGTTTTTGTTACAGCGATTTCATACGGTGCTAGTAAGCTTTTGTTTTATTTCGGCTTAGATTATCATCAAAAGAGATTGAAAACACTGTAAATGTTAGCTCTAAATGTATTTGTGGCGCATTTTATCAAAGTCATGGTGATAATAAAACCTAGATAGCAGATTAGACCTGTAATTTTCGATACAATCTGCCCTCAGATTATTTTTATCCGTATCTAAAATGTAATGATTCAGCCTCTCTGAGATTAAAGACCGGAAGTTTTAGAACAGGATAATCTGAGCGTCGTAAACGCATCACCTAAGTAATGAGCATGAAATAAAGTAAACAATGGTGTGCGGCTGGAGTGCTTTTTTTCGCCTAAAGCACCTACTGCTGGCAACTTGCCTAAGTTATGCAATCTGGAAATGATAACGGATGCGTACATGATTTACAGCGGTTCAAATAAGGCGGTTAAATCATCTGCACTAAGTTTTAATGTGGCTTCTTGTTCTCCGGATTGGTAAACGCCTTCGGCTAAAGCCCGCTTTTTTTCTTGTAGAGCAAGAATTTTTTCTTCAACGGTATTTTCTGTAATTAATTTATACACAAACACCGGCTTATCCTGGCCAATACGATGGGCACGGTCTGCGGCTTGGCTTTCAGCCGCAGGATTCCACCACGGATCATAAATAATAACGGTATCGGCTTCTGTTAGGTTTAAGCCAACGCCACCGGCTTTTAAGCTAATTAAGAAGACGTTAACCTCGCCACTCTTGAATAGATTAATGGCCTCATCGCGTTTTTTGGTTTGACCGGTCAGTTTGGTGTAAGTGATTTTGGCACTACCTAATTCGCTTTCAATGAGCGCAATCATGCGCGTGAATTGTGAAAAGACTAAGACCCTGCGACCTTCAGCCAATAACTCAGGAAGCATGTCCATTAATAAATCTAACTTGGCGGATTCTTGTATTTTTTTGGCTTCTTGTAGTGCTAAGGTACGTGGATCGCAGCAGGTTTGACGTAATTTTAAGAGCGCGTCCAGAATGGTGATGTGACTGCGTGACAAGCCTTTTTGAGCAATGGCATCGCGGACTTTTTGTTCCATTGTTAAGCGAATACTTTCGTATAACGCGGCTTGTTTAGGGTGCAAGGGCACGGCTCGAATGATCTCGGTTTTTGCGGGTAACTCAGCAACCACGTCTTGTTTGGTTCGACGTAACATGAAGGGGGCAATGCGGCGCGATAAACGTTGACGTTGCTCGGAATCGCCATGATTTTCAATAGGCGTACGATAGCGTTTTTTAAAGTCCGCGTTATTACCCAAGAAACCTGGCATCAAAAAATCAAATTGAGCCCAAAGTTCACCTAAATGATTTTCCATCGGCGTGCCTGTTAGGCAAAGTCGATGTTGGCATTTCACTTGACGTACCAGTTGAGCGGCTTTTGCTAATGGGTTTTTGACAATTTGCGCTTCGTCGAGAATAAGATAGTAATAATCATGATCCAATAATGCCTCTTCATCTCGGGTCAATAACGGGTATGTCGTCAAGATGATATTGAAATCGCTCATTTTGTCGAACCATTGCTTACGCCCAATGCCTTGTAAAATTAGGACTTTTAAATCGGGCGTAAAACGCTCGGCTTCTCGCCGCCAATTACTCATTAAGCTAGTAGGCGCGATAATTAAACAGGGGGCTGTCATACGTCCGCTTTGTTTTTCCAGTAACAAATGACAAAGTGTTTGGACGGTTTTTCCTAAACCCATGTCATCGGCCAAAATGCCGGAAAATCGGTATTCGCGCAAGAATTGCAGCCAATTTAAGCCGTGTTGTTGGTATTGGCGCAACTCTGCATGGAAGTTATCCGGTAGCGCGACTGTTTGAATGCCGGAAAAATCACGCAGTTTCTGGCCTAATTCTCTTAATGCTTGACCGCCTGTTATAGAAAAAAGCCCGTAACTGTGTTCTTCGCAGTGCGCTAAGGTTGCGGCATCAAAACGGCTGAGTTTGAAATTGCCGTTTTTATCCAGTGAGCTGGTGTTGAATAATTCGTAAAGTACACTAAGAAAAGGTTTTAATCGCTCACTAGGTAGGTTTAGATAGGTGTGATCTAGCAAAGGAATGCTTAATAATTCCGGCAAATTTTCCAAATCGTAATATTCTAAAACCGGCATAATCAATGGCAATAACGGGTAGGATTTTCCTTCAACCGTAATGCTAAAGTGCATTTCAAACCAGTCGCTTTGGCTTTCTGTGATGTCTGCCGACCAGTCGTGTGCGGTTTGAAAATTCAGCAAGAAGCTATCATCAATCTCAATCTGCCAGCCTTGGTTTTTTAACTCAGGGACGATATCGTGCAGGAATAATCCCCAGCGGGTCGCGCTTTCTAAGATCGTATGAGCTTGGCTGAGAAGAACAAGCTCAGTTAAGCTGGGTATGTCTGGCTGGGTAGCGGTAAAGCCGAGCTGATGCAGTGTAGAAATAGCCGAACCTTCGGTTTTTGTATCGCGTTGGATGCGTAAAATTTCTTGATCTGTTTTGATAATGCCATAGTCTTGCGGTGTGAGGGCAGAAAGTAAATGCTCACCATAATAAAAATTAACGGCCATGAAATGGACGTACGAGTTCTTAATGATTTGCTTGCCAAAAAGCCATAGCCTAGGAATCGGTCGTAGATCACTTATTTCGCGGATATTGATTTTTTTGGGCGGAGGCAATGGTAACTGAGGATGCTCCATAGTCAAACGCTGACTAAATTCATCCGCGAGATTCGCAGGAACTTCAGGTGCGTTCAGTAATTTTTCCAGTTGTGTTACGGTGGGGCAGGGGGGATTAAAGTGACCGATAGTCGAGCTAAGGGAGTCAACATACACAGGTGGGGTTGTTAAAATGAGCTGGCAATGGGTCTCGAGTCCAAGCTGCAAAGCAAAATTACCATTGTCCAATTGTTGCCAAGTAAAGTTTAAATTTCGATCTAGGCCGTGTGTTAAAGCCGGATTGTCACCATTCAGCCAAAACAATCGTCCCGTTTCAAGCATTTTAGTCAATGCTATATAGCCGGTGCTACCGACTAGGTTTGGATTGCCTGAGGTTGAGTTTAACGCTGACAACAATTTCGCAATTTCACCATCTTGCTGCGTCATGTAGCTCAAATACGAGTAACTGTATCGTAAGTTATTTAATGTCGTTTTTCTGCCTTTGAGTAACCCACCGGTTTTTTTTTCTCTGGTAATTAAAAATTCAACCGTTAATTCTCTTGGTTTTTTGTTAGGTTTGAGTAGATAAGCAATAAACTCATCAGTGTTTGTTAATGTTCGAGGTGCTTCCGTTAAATTAGCCAGCCACTGCATACAATCACTATTGGCTGAATCGGCAGTATTAGTGGTCGCATTTATATATTTTAGGCAAACGGCGGCAATGTGTTTACAGTTGAAGGAGTCTGTACAGGAGCAAAAACCATCAATTTCTGCGGAACTAAAGTCAGAACGCCAAACAATACGGATGTTTTGCTTATAAGGCATGATGGCCATGCCACGGACGGTTGCGGTGATTTGGACAAATAATGCTCCTTCGCTTTTAATAGACCAATCTAATACTAAGCCTCTGCGGAAGCATTCTTCACCTTGTTCGTAGGTTGGTGAATCGCATTCTCGGCGAATATCTGAGCGTAACAGTTTTTTTTGATTAATCATGGGTGGTTGGCAGAGGAAGAATTAACAGCGCATTGTATAACAAAAAACTTGGAAATTAGCGATTAGGAAGAAGGGATTTTTATTGAGAGAGATAGTGACAATCGACACAGGCAGTTAAACCGTCCGATTATTCGTATTCAAGTGGGTCAGATAGTCTGTAGCGTTTGATAGGTCGTCTGTTGCGATAATGTCCTGATGTGTTTCTATTTGCCTGATATTTTTGCCTAAGTGCTTTTTTCTCTAGTTTTGCCAGTCGCTTTTGCATGGCCATATTTTGCTTTAAAGCGGCAATTTCTGCCTGTGCATTGTGTTCCTGTTGTATTTTGCGGTGCTCCGCTTCTTGACGTGCTTGTTCGGTTTGCCAAGCTTGAAAACGCGCTTGTGCTTCTGCTTGTTTAGTTGGGTCTAAGGGTTTGATTTGGAGGATGTGTTGCCGCTCACCTTCGATTAATGGGCAAGGAGTTGATTGATAATAGGTTTTTTGTTGATTACTACATTTATAGTAATCGTCTGCCGAGCTAATTGTCGTGCTAGAGAGAAGACATAGAAAGCAAAGTTGTTTTTTCATAAATTCGCGGGATGCGCTTCGAGAATTTTGGATGTTGAGCAAGATTGATTAGTAAATCAAGGTGCGTGCAGTTTGTCATGAGAAAAGATGGATGGCAATAATTTCAATGACCTGATCTAAGGTTAAATTTTCATTTTCGCCGATGATGTTGTGCAGGGTAATGGGGAATTTTAAATCGATGCCGTAGCGACCCGGTGCTTGGGCAAAGCAGTAAATATAGGCGGCAAGTTTGGGATCATTTGGCGTGGCAATTTCAACAGCTTGGACGTGTTGCTCTTGCGTATTCAGCGTTAGTGCATGTTCACCGTAACGATGAATCAGTTCGAGCAACAATAATTTGATTGGTGTTGCTTTATCAATCGCCCAGATGTTTATCATGGGTGCTTATCTTGCTGCTGACAAAAGGGTGTGATAAATGCTGAAAGCACGACATGGTTTGAGTCATGTTGATGAGCAATAGGCAGAGTAAAAAACTGCCGATACCACTGGCAGCAATCCAAATATCAGCGTTTGCGTTAGTACCTATTAAGCTGTCGGCGATGCCTGCACCACAAAAAATAGCCAGTAGAGGCAATAAGTAGATAATGAAGGCGGCACGTAGCACGCTGCTTTCGTCTATGCTAACGATGACTTGATCGCCAATAGCCAGCGGCAACTCACTGTCTACCCGTATCGGTTTGGGTTTAAACAAGCTATTTAGGGCATGGGTGCTGCAACGGGTTTGTTGTTGACAGCCTCCGCAAGCACTTTGCTGTGTTCGATGCACCCAGATGTGCGGATAGTCCGCTTTTATGACAATTGACGGTTCTTCGAGCATAGTCATGCGCCCCCAGTCGGATTATTTTAAGTCAAAGTGATGATTCAAGAGGAAGCTTAAGTGTCTTTAGCCAAGTGGCAAGTCGCGTTTCCGTGAGTTCTTTTTGATTTTCTTGATCCAAAACCAGCCCCACAAATTCACCTTCAACTACGGCTTTAGAGTGCTTGAAGACATAGCCTTCAGTGCTGGTGCTGCCAATCATGTTTGCGCCACAATTTTTAAAGCTGTCGTACAAATAGAACATGCCGCTCACAAAGTCTTTGGCATAACTTTTTTGGTTGCCCAAGCCGTATAGGGCGACAGTTTTACCAGCAAATTGATGAGCGGTCAGTTTGGGCAGAAATTCTGCCCAGCTTTCTGTGGTACTGCCGGTGGCAAGACCGGGTAATTCACCTTCGCCGTATGTGGGCGTACCTAAAATTAAGCACTCATAGTGCAGTAAATCTTCGACTTTGGCGGTGCGGATATTGACCGGCTTGGCAGCGATATCAGCACCTAATAGCGTGTGAATATCTTTGGCAATGCGTCGCGTGTTACCCGTATCCGTTCCAAAAAAAATGCCAATTTTGCTCATGCTAAACTCCAAATGAAGGGTGAAAAACTTAAACTTGTATTTGTAACAGCCCACTTGGTGTTGATTTGCTTTGCCATTCATCGGGCGTATAGGTTAGGACACTGACCGCATGGAGTTTGCCGGATGCCAATGGCTCTTTCAGAGTGGCTAAGACGGCTTGCTGTTTTTTGACTAAAGATTGACCGGCAAAGGCATTACTAATAACTGTCAAACTTAAATCACAACCCGCACCTTCAATTAGCACTTGGGCATCGTTGATGCCTTGCTGGATGTAATCTGTGATTTCTTTGGGACTTAATGATTCGCTCTCCGGATGTGCGCTTTCCGTGTGAGCGGATTGGAGTAAAGGCAGCAAACTGCCATCGTTGAACATAGTTTCGATGATGTCGCAGCCACCGACCAATTCAGTCTTAACAAATAATTGTGGATATGTCGGCCAATGGGAAATGCTTGGCAGTTTTTCACGAATAAATGGCGCGGCTAAGACATTCACATAGGCATAAGGAATCGTCGTCTTTTTCAGGATGTCGACGGCTTTTGCTGAAAATCCGCACTCGGGCTTTTCTGGCACACCTTTCATATACAAGATAATAGGGTGTGTATTCAATTGTTCGTAGATTTTGTCTTCGGTTTTCATAGTGTTCTCATGAGGGTGATGGTTTTGAGTCGGCACAACTAACCGACTTGTTCGCGACGGGGTTCTTCGGTTTTTGTTTCTAATTTGACTGGACTTTCGCCGTTGACAACGGCGAGATCGACGATACAGCGTTCAATATGATCTAAGGACGGAATGTCAAACATGGATTTGCGTAACAACTGCTCCATAATGCTGCGTAAGCCTCTTGCACCGGTCTCGCGTTCAATGGCTCTCTCAGCAATCGCGACTAATGCCTCTTTATCAAAGTCCAATTCGACACCTTCGAACGCAAACAATTGTTGGTATTGCTTGACGAGCGCATTCTTAGGCTCGGTCAATACGCTGATTAAGGCATCAACATCTAAGGGTTCTAGTGGAGCTAAGACGGGGAATCGACCGATAAACTCAGGGATCAAGCCAAATTTGCGTAAGTCGCTAGGCTGCGTTGCGTTGAGCATGGCTTCCAGACTGGGCTTTTCGGTGGATTGATTAACATCTGCATGAAAACCGATTGCCGTATTGGTGGGCGTTAAGCGTTTTTCAACGTGCTTTTCTAGGCCTGGGAAAGAGCCACCGGCAATGAATAAGATATTGCGCGTGTCCATAATAAGATCAACCCCCTCTTTACTGTGGCGGCCTTTATTAGGGAGTTTGACTTGCGAGCCTTCGACTAAACGCAATAAAGCTTGTTGTACGCCTTCACCGGAGACATCGCGTGTACCGGTGGGTTGCTCAGGCGAACGTGCAATTTTGTCGATTTCGTCCAGATAGACAATGCCCCATTCGGCATTGGCCATATTGCCTTTTGCAACATCTAGTAAGCGCACTAAGATGTTTTCTACATCTTCGCCCACGTAACCCGCTTGCGTTAACGTGGTCGCATCAGCAACAACAAAAGGTACGCCGACGATTTTAGCTAAGGTACTAGCGAGTAAGGTTTTTCCTGTTCCGGATGGGCCGATGAGTAAGAGATTGGATTTGCCAATTTCAACGTCTTTATCGTATTGACCTAAACCCATCTCGCCACTTTCATGTTTAAGACGTTTATAGTGGTTGTATACCGCAACCGCCAAAATTTCCTTAGCAAGGTGTTGCCCAATCACATATTGATCTAGGTGATCTTTGATTTTAAGCGGAATAGGCAGCACAGTTTGCATTTTGGAGAGTTCTTTTTTGCGACTCCAATTACTGACCACTTGATGGGCTAAGCTAACACACGCACTACAAATATAGCCTTCTGCACCCGCAATTAAGGGAACTTCGGCGGATTGCTCGATACCACAAAAAGAGCAGTGTTTGATTTCTTTAATGGTCATAATGGCTTTCCTTAAAGGATAAGAGGGCTACAAATAAACGGCAAATAATGAAGTAAACATCAGTGTCGGTCGTCATTGTCCCGACTCAAACTGGCTAACCAAGCGCGTTGGCAGGTGCGTTTAGCGCGATCTGTCATTAGCTGGCGAATTTTAGGGCTGGCTTTTGCCAGTGATAAAGTTTCTGATTTATGGATGTGTTTACAAAGTACGACATGAAAGCCAATTTCTGATTCAACGACTTGGCTAATTTCCCCTTCTTTTAACTCAAACAAGACCTTATCGAGTTCTGGATATAATTTGCCTCGCGTTACCTTGCCGAGCAACCCACCTTGTAAAGCGGTAGGGCATTCGGAGTTCTGCATGGCTAAGTCAGAAAATTTATAGGGTTTTTTTTGTAGTTTGAGGCTGAGTTGCTGAATGCGTTGTAACGCCATTGTCCGAGTATTTTCAGGATAATCCGGATTTATGCTGATATAAATATGCCAAGCTTCACGCTGTTCAGGTTTTATGAATTGTTCAGGATGAATGTGGTAGTAAATGCCCACTTCCACCTCACTGATATGTGGGCAGCGACTCCCGACAACCTCTAGCACCGTATTTACTTTACATTGACGGTATAAAGCTGAGCGCAAACTGTCTTGATCTAATTCATTACGCTCTAAATCCGTTAAAAAATCCTGTTCAGTTTCATAGCGGTTACGGATTTCCATAAACGCGGCGTGTACTTCCTGCTCC
This sequence comes from uncultured Methylococcaceae bacterium, assembly GCA_903945375.1. Taxonomy (GTDB): domain Bacteria; phylum Pseudomonadota; class Gammaproteobacteria; order Methylococcales; family Methylomonadaceae; genus Methylovulum. Next base: position 28,025 of record CAJAVP010000053.1, read on the forward strand.
GGAATAACGACATTAGCGGCTTCGGGTGAATTTAATACCCGTGTTTCTAATTTAATTTCATTACTCGCTTGTGTGCGTACTTGCTGTAATTCATCGGCAGCTAGTTGTGCGGGAGATTTTTGAAATAACGCCAATGCAGCTCGTAATAAATTATAAGCGTCAGTGTGTGAATGACTCATCATAACTCCGGCTCGGTAAACGATTCTGGGTGTGCAGGGGCAAGGGCTGTTTCAGGCACTTGCAGGGTGCGATCAGCAAAAGCAATATGGTATTGGATGCGCGAATCATCACGAATGACTTTAAACACTTCACCGACCGTACCTTTGCTGACTAAAATTTGACCTTGAACTCCTAAATCTAAGGTGCAAATAACTCTGTCACGAAACTCAAAACGGCTAGGATTCCACGGCTCATCAATACTAATCAGTTCTTCTAAACGGCAGCCAACCATGATGTCGAGCTGCACAAAGTGTATGGTGAAAATGACCTGATCTTGCAAAAATGTGCCGACATTAATGACGTGACCGATACTGCCTCGGCGTACGAGTAATACGCCCACATCTAAGCCCGGATAAGTGCCGTCATTGCGGATGTTACGTGTTACGCGCACCGCTTCGCCGTATTCAAAGCGGCCTTCGTCGAAGCGATCGGCTCTCATGTTTTAATATCACCTAACGCGACAAAAGCTGTTTGGGGCTCGCCCATTTGAAAGACTTTAAAGACTTTTTCCGTGAGCGCATCTGAGTCAACAAAGTCTTGATAGGCTTGTAAGAGCAGGCGTTGATAAACCAATCGCTGAGCCTCTTCTTCTGCTGGCATACTGTCAGTGGCTTGTTGTAAATAATCATGAAATCGCTGCAAAATATGCAGACGATTGACATGCACGATGCTGGGATCGTAATTTAAGTGAAAATACTGCAAAAAGTCTTCAGCAGATTCCAGTTCTTCAAGTTCTTCGGCAAAATTCATCGGTCGCTCCATAAGGGGTGAGGGCTTGTTAATAATGGCTAAACGTAGCCGCGTGACAAGTTAAGTTGAACTACGTTAGCTACTCGGAATGCTGGTTTTTTAATAAATCTAATAAAGCTTGCGCCCCAATTCGATCTTTGCTGTCTAAGCTGACTAATTTCTCAAAAATAGCTTGGCTTTCGTTAAGTTCACCTAAGCGCATTTTTATAAAGCCAATCGCTTTGAGTGTGAATAAATACAACCGAACTTGTGTCAATCGTTCTACAGGTGCAGCTTGTAAGTGCGATAGTTGTACTTCCCGCCAATCTTCCGGAAAATCAATTAATGCTCTAATGACTGCCAAGGCTTTTTGGGTGGCTTCTAAGGCATCATTTAAACGATGTTGGTAATAATAAAATCGGTTTAAAGCGACCAAAACATTCAGTGATTGCGGGGCTTTAAAGTATGCTTGTAATAAGGGTAATTCGGCATCGCCACTGGCGTATTTTTCAGCTGCTTCCTGAATCAACTCGGGCACACCGGTGGTTTCTGGTTCGTCAAAATATAAACCTTGAGCTTCAAAATCCAATAAATCCATTATTGCACCGTCGATGTGAGTTGAATGGCGATATCCGGATGACTCACACAGAGGCTTTCCGCTTCACACGTCTTGCATTCGGCTTGTGCCGTATCGGTAGGTAGTGGCGACTGCTTGGCTTCTAGCTCGTCAATGCGCTCCATCAAACAAGCGATGGCTTTACCGACGGGATCAGGGACTAAATGATGATCGAGGTCAATGCCATGTTTGTTTTGAATTTTTGTACCTTTACTTTGGATAACTCGACCTGGAATACCAACCACGGTGCAACAATGCGGGACATCTTTAACCACGACTGAATTTGCACCGACTCGAACATTATTACCCAACGTGATTGCGCCGAGAATTTTTGCTCCCGAGCCAATCAGGACATTATTGCCTAAGGTTGGATGCCGCTTTTCTTTATTCCACGTCGTACCGCCTAAAGTAACACCGTGGTACAAAGTGACATCATTGCCAATTACAGTGGTTTCACCAATAACAACACCCAAAGCATGATCAATAAATAAGCGACGACCTACGGTTGCACCCGGATGAATTTCTACATTGGTTAGCCATTTGGCAAATGCTGCCAGCACCCGCGCAGACAGCTTCCAGTCGGCTTGCCATAATCGGTGACTGATGCGATGCAGCAATACGGCATGAACGCCTGAATAGGTCAGTAAAATTTCAATGACGCTACGTGCCGCAGGATCGCGTCCAAAAACGCAATTGACATCTTCAGCCCATTGTTCAAAAAAAGGTAAGGGCGTATCCATCGTCCGTTGCGTTGGCATAACCATGACCATTATCTTAAGCACCAACCCGTTTGAGCTGATGAAGGCGGAGTTGGAATGCGGAAGAAAGATCCCGGATAGCGGTCATCATCCATAGGTATCTCATCGGTATCGTTGGTGTCAGTCTCAAGCCGATAACAACGATCAATCAACAAATCAAATTCTTCGTTCATGGCAGTTATTCTCCTTGGTTTGATAAAAAACTTTTAAATCCGCTGTGCTTGGCGTTTGTTTACGCTCAACGACAAATTGTTTAATTTTCAACAATAAGCCTTGTGCTTGTTGGCGATTAAGCGTGATGCCCAATTGCTGATAAGCATGAATAACCCCTTGTGTTCCTGAATGTTTACCTAACACCAGTTGGTGGCTACGACCCACAATCGCAGGATCGACACCTTGATAATTGTGAGGGTTTTTCAAAAAACCATCGACATGAATACCGGCTTCGTGACTGAATACACTAGAGCCTATCAGGCTTTTACGGGTTCCAATGGCATCCCCAGAAGCATTGGCGACCAGTGTCGATAAACTTGGAAATTGAGCGAGTTCAACACCAGTCGTAAAACCGTACAACTGCTGTAAGCCCACAACCACTTCTTCTAAAGCGGCATTACCCGCGCGTTCACCCAAGCCATTGACGGTTGTATTGACATGCGTTGCACCGGCTAAGGCAGCCGCCAAGGTGTTCGCGGTTGCTAATCCCAAATCGTCATGCGCGTGCATTTCAATGGCTAAATCTGTCACCTTGCGTAATTGTTGAATGGCTGCAAAAACGCCAAATGGTTCCATAATACCGACGGTATCTGCAAAACGAATACGTGATGCGCCTGCGTGTTGAGCGGCTTCCGCTATGTGCTTGATAAAGTCGCTATCTGCACGAGAAGCATCTTCCATGCCTACGCACACCTCAAAACCTAAATCAGTAGCGGCGCGAACTTGAGTAGCAATGGTTTGTAACACCCAAGTGCGACTTTGCTTTAGTTTGTGCTGAATATGTTGATCAGACGCTGAGATAGATAAATCAACCAACTGTACTTGCAAACCAATACACGCCTGTAAATCATCAGCCCGCATTCTTGACCAGACTAGCAATTTAGCCGGCAATGCCAAACTTGCAATCGCTTTGATTTCTTCCCGCTCAATCGCGCCCATTGCTGGAATGCCGATTTCTAATTCAGGTACACCTAAAGCGGCAAGCTGGGTAGCAATGGCTAATTTTTCTTCCAGAGAAAACGCCACACCTGCGGATTGTTCACCATCGCGTAGTGTGGTGTCGTCAATGATGATGGTACGGTTTGGCGTTTTCATAGTAGTGATGACCGTAAGGCATTAAGCGTAAGTCGGTTTAAAGGCTTGTTCTGGGTTAACGACTGGACCATCACCATCCCAATACGGAGATAATTTACGTAAAGTTTGAACAATACCGGGCATAACTTTCAAAACCTCATCAACCTCGTGCATACCGTTATAGCGTGAGAATGAAAAACGTATTGTGCCATGGGCGGCGGTGTACGGGATGTCCATTGCTCGCATAACATGAGACGGCTCTAGTGAACCAGATGTACAGGCTGAACCACTGGATGCAGCGACACCGGCTTTATTGAGTAGCATTAAAATGGCTTCGCCTTCGATGTATTCAAAAGCAATGTCGGTAGTATTGGGCAGACGGTTATAAAGATCGCCAGTGATAAAACAATGTGGGATTTGTTCAGTAATGCCACGCTCTAAACGGTCACGCATGGCTTTCACATGGGTGTTTTCGTATTCGAGATGCTCTAGGGCGAGCTCACAGGCTTTGCCTAAGCCGACAATAGACGCGGTATTTTCAGTGCCTGCGCGTCTGCCGCGTTCTTGATGACCGCCGCGTAATAAGGGGCGATAACGTGTACCGCGTCGTAAATACAAAACACCAATGCCTTTGGGCGCGTGTAATTTATGCCCCGACAAAGACAGCATATCGATTTTGGTATCTTGTAACATCATGGGGATTTTACCGACTGCTTGAACAGCATCGGTGTGAAACATGACACCGGCGGCATGAGCCAGTTCTGCCATTTTCTCAACAGGAAACAGGTTGCCGGTTTCGTTATTGGCCCACATGATAGAAACAATCGCTACTTGATCGGATAATAGTTTTTGATAAGCATCTACGTTCAAGCGTCCCGCTTTGTCAACCGGCATTCGATGAATGGTGTAGCCGTCTTTTTCCAGTGCCTCGCATAAACTGAGAATAGCAGGATGCTCAACCGTAGTGGTGATAATTTCCTTTTTGTTTGGCTGCGCTTTAATGGCAGATAAAATCGCTGTGGAATTGGACTCTGTGCCACAGGACGTAAAAATAATTTCTGAATCGTGTTCAGCACCGATCAGATTTTGGACTTGTTGACGCGCCTGTTTAATGCCACGCGCTACGCCATCAGCAAATTTATGTATAGATGAGGGATTACCATATTGTTCAAGAAAATACGGGATCATCACATCAACGACAGCTCGATCCACTTTGGTAGTGGCATTGTTATCCAGATAAATATCAGTCATGACGGTATTTTCCTAAGCAGTTATTTGCACAAGTTTTGACATTTCAGAGGCGGGTACAACTTTGATAAATTCGCCCATGACTTCCATTAAGCGTTGTTGAATGCCTGCAATGGTCATGGCCGCCATTTGGCAACCGTTACACGCGCCGGTCATATTGACATAAGCCGTATTGCCAATTACTTCGACTAATTCAACATCGCCGCCATCGGCCATTAATGAAGGTCGTAACGAGTCCAGCACTTGCTCGATTTTTTTAATCCGTTGTAAGTTGGTTAAAGGGACTTTACTGGCTTCTATCACGGGTTGTTTTGACGGTGTAGCCTCTGGATCAAATTTCTCGCCTTTTTCTGCCAGTACTTTTTCTAAAATCGCTTCAATATCTTCGTGACACGCCGCGCAACCGCCACCTGCTTTAGTGAAATTGGTGACATCCTGAACCGTACGCAATTTGTTTGCCCAGACCATTTCTTCAATCATCACCGCATCGATAGCAAAACATTTGCAAATTAACGCCCCTTCTTCGTGGTCATCCGCCCATTCTTCACCACGATAATTGGCAATAGCGGCTTGTAGTGCTTCGCGACCCATGACCGAGCAGTGCATTTTTTCGGGTGGTAAACCTTCGAGGTGGTCGGCAATGTCTTGGTTGGTAACTTTTAGTGCGTCATCTATGGTCATGCCTTTGATAATTTCGGTGAGTACCGAAGACGAGGCAATAGCTGAGCCGCAACCAAACGTTTGAAAACCGGCATCCAAAATAATTTCGCTTTCGTCATCAACTTTTAAGGTTAAACGTAAGGCATCACCGCAGCTGATGGAGCCAACCTCGCCAATCGCGTTGGCATCGGCAACGGCGCCGGCATTTTTAGGGTTAAAAAAATGTTCTTTGACTTTATCTGAATAGTCCCACATGAACGTGTCCTCAAAAGGGTTAGGTGGGCAGATAGTATTGCCCATTAGAAATGCAGTCTAGCCGGTATCTGCTCGATAGACCCCGCGTATTTAGGGGCGTCCACCAAACTTAAGAGCAGGTTTTTGTGCCTGTTCCGCTAGGATTTGGGTTGAATGATGAGCCACAAGCACAACTTTTAGCGGCGTTGGGGTTGGTGAATTTAAACCCCGACCCATCAATACTGTCGAGAAAGTCAATAGACATCCCCGTGAGCATCGGCATACTGACCGGATCGATAAAGACTTTGACCGAGCCACAGTCAACCACCGTGTCTTCGGCGGTATTTTCAGGTTCCAGTTTAAGCCCGTATTGGTATCCGGAGCAGCCGCCGTCGGTGACTTCAATGCGAAGTCCTGCAGTTGGCGTTTCCGAGCTGGCAATAAAGCGACCGACGGCGTTAATAGCTTTTTCAGTTAAGGTAATCACAGGCATCTCCAAGAATATGACATCGTACTTAATGTAGACTTAAGCAATCGTTATGCCAGCTTTTTTTAATGCGTTAAGCTAATGATTGAATAGATAAAATTTGAAAAAATAATGCTGTTGCAGTGCTAGCAATGCAACAACATTTATTGCTTTGTCGGGTTTGCTACAAAAATAGGACGTAGCTAGTGACAGATGTGAAATTAGTGGAGGAATGCAGACAAATGGAGGGCTGCATAGACATGATTTTTTGGGTGAATTGCACGAGGTCGTTTATATGAATCAGATGGGAGTAATCAGCCAACAGATTGATACCAAAACCGCTTTAGAAAGTATTGGTTTGAGCCTGTCAGATGTTGTCTTATAACGTGGCTCTTGCTGCTCGTTTCTAAACGCGCAGTTTAATACGGTGCGGCTTTAGAGACTGTGAAAGACGGTTGAATCTTAGCGTCCCTCTCAAAGAAATTGAGGCTACTAACTTACAGGGGATACTCAAACAAGGCTTAACCGTTCGCTCTGAGCTTGTCGAAGGGGGACGGTTAAGCCGATCATGGTTCGACAAGCTCACCACGAACGACTTAACCTCAGGCTGTCTCGTTTTAGGTTGTTGGGCGCGATTAAACCGATTGGGTTTGAGATTCGTAGCGTGTAATTAAGGCTTGTAACCGCTCTTTTTCAAGGCGTTGATTATCAACTTTTAAGAACGCAACTTCATCGGCAAAATTGACTGTAACTTCTTCTACGCCTTCAATTTCCAAAAACTCAGTAGTCAATTGGTCTTCATGGACTTGTTTTAAATGCGTTAAGGAAATGAGTAGATTGGCAACATAACGGGGCGGCTTCATGGACAGGGAAACAAGTAACCAGCTTAATGCGGCGATGGCACAGAATAAAAAAACCGCTGTTTCGCCATAAACGCCTTTAAACCAACCGCCCACTAATCCACCCATAAATAAACCCATAAATTGACAGCTGGAATACGCGCCCATTGCGGTGCCTTTTAAATCACCAGGTGCAGTTTTGGAAACCAGTGAGGGCAGGGTGGCTTCGAGTAGATTAAAGCCACAAAAAAATACGCCTAAGCTGGCGATAGTACCCCATAAAGTGTGTTGGCTTTGTGATAAGCCTAGCTCAGCAAGCAAAATGACGGCAATAGCCCCGATAAACACGGGTTTCATTTTGCGTCTTTTTTCCGCAATGATGATAAATGGGACAGCTAAACCCATTGATAACACAAACACGGGCAAATAAACCATCCATTCATTACCAACCGGTAGACCCGTGGCTCGCATTTGGGTGGGAACAACAACAAATATCGCCATTAAGATCATGTGTAGGATAAAAATGCCATAGTCTAGTCGCAATAACTCACTGTTTTTCAGCGCATCTAGCATTTGACTGGGTACAAACTCAGCATCTTGATGACGTTTGGATTTTTGCGGATTTGGGACAACATAAATAATCGTTAAGATCGCCAATAGGGTTAACACAGCGGTTAAGGCAAATACGGCTTGTACGCCGCCAAAGCCTGAGACAATAGGCCCTGCGACGATGCCTACCCCAAACGATAAGCCGATACTGATGCCAATGGTTGCCATTGCTTTGGTACGATGCACTTCCTGCGTTAAGTCTGCCACTAATGCCATGACGGCGGCTGAAATAGCTCCAGCACCTTGAAAAGCGCGTCCGGCTAACACGCCATAAATGCTTGAAGAAAGCGCGGCAATGACACTGCCGATAAAAAACAACACTAAGCCAAAAATGATAACTTTCTTACGTCCAAACCGATCAGATAAGAGACCAAACGGAATTTGCAATAACACTTGAGGTAACCCGTAGATGCTCATGGCTAAACCGATTAAGGCGGGTGTTGAGCCTTCCAATTGTTGTGCGAAGAGCGACAAGACGGGCAAAATCATGAACAGCCCTAACATTCGCAGGGCGTAAATCCCGGCTAAAGAGAGGGTGGCATAGCGTTCCGATGGGGTCATCGGGCTGGTAATATCCTGTATGGGGGTCACGGTGGTTTACTCCTGATTTAAAACAGTTGCGGTCATTCATTATAACCACTTTTGGCAAATTCTGATTAGGCGCTGACGGATACTGCAAAACCTAATTGTCGAATATCTTCGGCAAACGCATTGAGTGTTTCAACAGATATCGCCTGCAATAAGGGGGCTTCGGGTTGTTGTGAATGTCTGGCAATGGTATAGAGCATAATTTTTTGCAAATGGCAGGACGAGCGAATATCCTTGAGCAGACTAAGGTACGCTTGTTTTTCTGAGTCTTTAAAGCCTTGCTGATTATAATCTACTAAGCAGGTTTGTAATTTGGTGGGGCATAATTGGCATGAGATCGTCAAATTTTCAAGGGCTGCTCGCGTGCTTTGACTGGAGTTATTAAACAATTTTCGACCGGCTTCGGTAGCACTATCAAATTTAAACCAGACTTGACCACCATAACGGTTTAACACGCTGAGTCCTTGTTGTACTTTGGTTTGGTGTATCAAGCTACCATTGGTGATTAAGACATAATCAGCGGTTGGAAAGACACCGGCTTCCGTGGCAATTGCGCCGATGAGTTCAACCGCTTTGGCAAATTGCTTTAAGCTGGTGGGTTCACCATTGCCGGCGATGGCAATATCTTTAATAACACGTTTTTCTGGCTCAACCTCAAAACGCTCATAGAAGTCGCCATGCAGCACATCGTCGAGAAATGCGCGTAGCTCTTTAGCTAATAAGTCAAAATCCAGCTCTGGCGCAGAGCCGATGCTTAAATTAGGGACTTGGCAATAGATGCAGCGCCAGTTGCAGGTATTGTTGGGATTAAAGTTAATGCCGATGGACAGTCCGCCGGCTCGACGCGATAACACGGGATAAATATACGTTAAACCGATGATGTCGGAGCGGTGATTAGTGATAGATAATTTTGCAGTCATGAATCCTACTTAAAAAGAGACCTTACGCGTGCTATTCTACGGCCTTATTTGCAGTTTATCTGAGTTTTTTAACGGACAAAGCTAACTATGTCCCATTTTTTTGCGTAATTTTAATGACAATTCCATCTGAAATTAATGAAATAAACACTTTTTTGTCTGAAGATATCGGTTCTGGTGATATCACCGCTTCGATTATTCCAGCCTCAATGCAGGCGACTGCCGATGTGATCACTCGTGAAAATATGGTGGTTTGCGGGCAAGCCTGGTTTAATGCCGTATTTAGAGCATTAGAGCCTGATTTAAAAATCAATTGGTTAGTGAAAGAAGGTGCGTGGGTCAAGGCTGACAGTGTACTCTGTCAACTGCAAGGTCAAGCCAGAAGTTTGTTAAGCGGTGAACGTACCGCTTTAAATTGGTTACAAACACTATCTGCAACAGCGGGTGTGGCGCGACGCTATGCCGAGGCAATCGCTGGCACAAATTGTAAAATTTTAGATACTCGAAAAACCATCCCGGGACTTCGGCAGGCACAAAAATATGCGGTGGCCTGTGGCGGTTGTTATAACCATCGTTTAGGTTTGTATGACGGGGTTTTAATCAAAGAAAATCACATTATTGCCGCCGGTTCTATCGCAGCAGCTGTGCAATTAGCGCGTCAGCAAACTGCCATGCCGGTTGAGATTGAAGTTGAAAGTCTAGCCGAATTGCAAGACGCTTTGGCTGTACGCCCAGACCGTATCATGCTGGATAATTTTAATTTAGAGGCATTAAAGTCCGCTGTAAAAATAACGACTGAGATGGTTGGTAAAGGTCATATTGAATTGGAGGCTTCCGGCAATATTACGCTGGATACCATAAAAGCAGTGGCAGAAACCGGTGTCGATTATATTTCAATTGGTGCTTTGACTAAGCACGTTATTGCGGTTGATTTATCTATGCGTATCCGCTTAGAGAAGTGAGTATCTGAATTATCCATCAATGATCGGTATCGTAACACACTGTCGCCCTTATATTTTTTAATACATGAGTAGTCATAAATGAACTGGTTTACTAAGTTATTTGTTCGTCGCAACGCCAATCCAACCGCACAGGAAGAGAGAACTAATCCAAGCATAACGCCGAGTCAAGATGGCGTAACGACTTCAGCGCCAACGCAAATAAGCACGAACAAACAACCTTTGTCGGTGTTAAAGAAATTTGCGCCGTTACGGGATATGGATGAGATTTTTATTGAAAACCTAGAGCAACAAACATTGCGTTTTGATACGGGGGCGATTTTGTTTAATCGCGGGGAAGCGAGAAGTGCTGTTTTTTATTTACTAGAAGGTAGCGTTGAAATGCAACCCGATAGTAATTCCAGCTACTTATTACAAGGCGGTTCAGTGCTGGCTAATCTGCCATTGAGTAGTGGTAAAAAATTTGGTGCAACGGCGGTTGCAAAAACATCGCTAAAAATTTTAGCGATTCCTGGCAAGATTATTCATATGTGGACGGATAAAAGTCGTGCCCAAGTTTTTTCGGTCAAACAGTTGGAGTTGGAATTGCCTAAAGAATTTGCCAACAATCGGTTTTTTTCTTCCTTTTCTGATGCATACCGAAAAAACAGGCTCAGTTTGCCGTCTTTACCACATGTAGCCATTAAATTGAAAAAAGCCATGCAATCGGATGTGGGAGTTAAGGAAGTCGTTGATATTATCCAAGTTGATGCGCCAATCGTGACAAAGTTGTTACAAATTGCTAACAGTTCTTTGTATTCAATGAATGCCAATATTACAAACTGTCATGATGCGGTGTCGCGTTTAGGCTTGAATACGACACGTAATTTGGTGATGGGAATTGGTATGAAGCAGCTCTTTAGTTGTAAAGACCCTAGTTTGGTTAAAATGATGCAGTCGTTCTGGAAGAGCAGTTTGTATATTTCTAGTTTGAGTTACGTGCTGGCGGAAGAATCAGGCTCTATCAATCCAGAAGATGCTTTATTGGCTGGCTTAGTTAGCAATATTGGCGTGATACCGATTTTGCATTTTGCTGAGCAATATCCTGAGGAATATCCTGACACGGCAACCTTAAGCGCGGCTCTGCAAGCACTCAATCCATCGGTGGGTGCATTAGTGCTGCATACCTTGGGCTTTCCCGAAGACTTAATCCGAATTCCTATGCACGCCGAAGATTGGCTTTATGAAAGTGAAGGTGAGGCGATGACGATTATTGATATTGTTATTATGGCTAAGCTACATAGTCTTTTTGGCACACCACGAGCAAAATCATTGCCGTACATCAACTCGATTCCTGCGTATAGCAAGCTAAAAAACAGTAAACTCACGCCAGATTTTTCTTTAGATGTTCTGGATAAAGCCCATAAACGCATTAAAACCGTGATGAAATTATTTTCCTAAACGGTTTTAATCGAGGCGTTTTGCGAAGATATTTAAAATGCCTGCGCCAGTCACATCATGATGCCCGCTTTCTTCTCCGACATAAATAATCTCGCAGCGAAAACGTGACCAGCTGCCATCAATTAAAATATCTAAATCGCCAAATTCTGACACACTGGACGGTGGCAGACCAGGACTGGGGATAATGAGAAACGCGCCATCAGCGCTGATATTGCTGGTTTTTCCCGTGTAATGTTGGCCATTTAGATACAGGCGATAGTCGGTTTCAATGGGTTTTCTGATGTGTTTGCGTTTATCAGTGACTGAATCTGGTGTTGTCATTTTTTTTCCTTATCATGGATTGAAAAGGTGGGCAGAACTTGCCTACCCACCTCATCATTTTTAGTATAAAAAGCTCGCTCATTAAAACGAATCTTACGAGTTTGTTACGCTTGTAACGCTTTGAGTACCGCTTGCATGGTGGTATTGGCATCACCAAACAACATGCGCGTATTTTCTAACACAAATAGCGGATTGCCAACTCCTGCATAACCAGAGGCCATGCTGCGTTTGAGGACGATAGTGGTTTCACCTTTCCAGCATTCTAAGACAGGCATACCGGCAATGGGGCTGTTTGGGTCATCTAACGCTGACGGATTAACAATATCGTTCGCACCGATGACGATAGAGACATCGACATGTGGGAAGTCATCATTAATTTCATCCATCTCATAAACAATGTCATAAGGCACTTTAGCTTCTGCCAATAACACGTTCATATGACCCGGCATACGACCTGCAACTGGATGGATACCAAAGCCTACTTTTTTGCCTTTTTCTCGCAACAACTTGGTAATTTCATACACCGTATGCTGCGCTTGAGCAACCGCCATACCGTAGCCAGGAATAATCATAATGTTTTTGGCTTCCATCAATAAAGAAGCGGCTTCATCGGCATTAATCGGTTGTACTTCACCTTCAACCACAGCAGCATCAGCGCCCGATGCTGTACCGAAACCACCCGCGATAACGCTGATAAAATTACGGTTCATCGCATGACACATGATATAGCTCAGAATCGCACCACTACTACCGACTAATGCGCCGGTTACGATTAATAAATCGTTACTCAGCATAAAACCCGTCGCCGCTGCAGCCCATCCGGAATAGCTGTTCAGCATGGAGACCACCACTGGCATATCCGCGCCACCAATGGCCATAACCATATGGACACCAAACGCCAAGGCAAGCAAGGTCATCAGTAATAACGGCAATGCACCGCCATGATCTAATAACGGTAAGCTACCCGCACCGCTTTCGGTTTGTTGTAAAAAGAGCCCGCCTAACACGATAACCGCAATCAACAGACCTAAATTCAGCCAATGGCGAGCGGGTAATAGCATCGGTTTGCCACTGATTTTTTCGCTTAATTTGCCAAACGCAATGACGGAGCCTGAAAACGTAATCGCGCCAATTAAAATGCCGATATAAATTTCCAATTCATGAATAGTTTTCTCAACGCCACTGACATTGATCGAACTATCCATAAAATTGGCAAAGCCCACCAAAACGGCAGCCATACCGACTAAGCTGTGCATAATGGCAACCAGTTCTGGCATTTGTGTCATGGCTACTTTGAGTGCGGCTCTAGCACCGATACTTCCACCAATGGCAATGGCGGCAAGTAAAATAGCAAAGGCCGAGCTTGAGACGTTAAAGGTCGTCGCAATAATGGCAATCGCCATGCCTAACATGCCGTAGTAATTACCCTTACGCGAAGATTCTTGATTACTTAATCCGCTCAAACTTAAAATGAACAGAATGGCGGCAACGATGTAGGACATCGTAACTAAACTATGGGACATTCGTTTTCTCCGATTATTTTCTGAACATTTCTAACATGCGACGGGTTACCAAAAAGCCACCCGCGATATTGATGGAAGCCATAAGCGTTGCCAAACCCGCTAATATCACAACCAAATTATCCGGTGCAGATAACTGCACGAGAGCGCCAATGACAATAATACCGCTGATGGCATTAGTCACACTCATGAGCGGTGTATGTAGGGCAGGGGTGACGTTCCAAATGACTTGATAGCCAACAAAACACGCCAGCACAAACACGGTAAAATGTGCCATAAAGGATTCAGGCGCAACAGCACCAAGTCCTAGTAAGGTGATGACACCCAAAAACAGCGGCAAAAAGGGTTTAATGGCTTCAGGAATAATCGAGGGTTTTGGGGCAGTGATCACAGGCGTTGTTGCAGCGCTGCTGGCAGCGGGGGCTGCTGATAGTTTTGGCGGTGGTGGCGGCCAGGTGATTTTGCCTTCTTTAATGACGGTTGCACCACGGATGACTTCATCGTCCATATTGACGTGGATAATGCCATTTTTTTCTGGGCATAAATCGGTCAATAAATGTCTTAAGTTTGTGCCATACAACTGGCTGGATTGATTAGCGAGACGGCTGGGTAAATCGGTATAACCAATAATCGTCACGCCTTCTCTGACAACCACTTGACCGGCTTCGGTTAATTCACAGTTACCGCCTTGTTCAGCGGCTAAATCGACAATAACGCTGCCGTCTTTCATCGAAGCAACCATGTCGGCAGTGATGAGTTTAGGGGCTGGCTTACCGGGAATTAACGCTGTGGTGACAATAATATCGACTTCTTTGGCTTGTTCGGCAAACAACGCCATTTCTGCGGCGATAAACTCTGGCGACATTGTTTTAGCGTAACCGCCTGTGCCAGAACCTTCTTCTTTGAAATCGAGCATCAAAAACTCGGCATCCATACTCTCGATTTGTTCTTTGACTTCGGGGCGCGTATCGAATGATCTGACAATTGCGCCCATGCTTTTAGCGGCACCAATCGCGGCTAAACCGGCTACTCCGGCACCGATAACGAGGACTTTAGCCGGTGGAATTTTGCCCGCTGCGGTGATTTGTCCGGTGAAGAAGCGACCAAAGTGTTGGGCAGCCTCGACAATTGCACGATATCCGGCAATATTTGCCATTGAACTCAAGGCGTCCATTTTTTGCGCTCGGGACATACGAGGCACGCTGTCCATCGCCAACACCGTTATATTTTTGGTCGCCAATTCTTGCATTAATGCTTCTTGTTGGGCGGGCCAAATAAAGCTGATCAACGTACTGCCTTCAGCGATTAAGGCTAATTCATCGAGACCTTGCTCTGGATTACGTTGAGGCGCACGTACTTTCATGACAATATCGGAATGCTGCCAGACGCTTTGGGCATCGGCTAACACATCAACACCTACGGCCTGGTAAGCTTCATCGGAAATATTTGCACCCAAACCGGCACCACTTTCTATCGCTACTGAAAATCCCAATTTCATAATGTGTGCAGCAGTTTCTGGCGTGGTGGCAACACGCTTTTCTCCGGCGTAAATTTCTTTAGGTATACCAATCTTCATACAGTCTCCTGTGAATAAGGGTTAGGTTAAGCAGTTAAGGCGAAAGACATCAGGTTTTGCTGTGTTTTGCCTTAATTGGAAAGTTGAAGTCATTTAAAAAAGCATTCGCTCGAATAAGTGACTTCAAAAGCATGAGTCAACAGACAATTGCTAGGCAATGTCGGCGTGGAGCATAGAAGATTAAACTGAGGTTTTCAATAAAAAACGACGGTTCTTAAAGTGAATCACCAATTTGCTTATGATAAAACGGCCAATTTTTGACGTGCAGGTATTTTCTAATCGGTGTTTTTATGACGGATACGCATAAGGCAATAGAGAATAAACACCATACTGCGGCATATTCATTAGGGTCATCCGTTGTAATATCAGAAATGAATGGGCCAATAAGAAAATGAAAGGCAACAAACCGCCATGAGCCATATATCACGGGTAAGCAAAAGCTAACGAGGATATAAGTCAGTGCGTGTAAGCCCCACTCAAAATTAAATAACCAAGTAATCGGAGTGGACAGCAAACCGTTTAATGGCATTTGCCAGGCGATATGCCAGGCACCATGCGTAGAGCAGACACTAGGCCCACAAAAACCCTCGGTGCCAATATGACACATGCCCGTCCACGCTAATGGATACATTTTAATCAGCATTAACAGCGAACCTATCGCGCACAGCGTGTAAACGGTGGTACGGATTTTTAGTTTGACGCTTTGTGGGATGAAATACATCGCCACCATATTGACAAAAAAGGGCTGAAACGCAACATGCAGATAACCCAGCAATGTCAGTATCTGGTTGTTTGGGTTATCACATAAATCGATATAAACATAAGTAACGGCTTGTAATAATTCCATCAACGCAAAATACGTCAACGGAATCCAAAGCTCTTTAGACTCCCCTTGCTTAAGCGCCACATAAGCTGCGGTACTTAAACCTGCAACGGCTAAAACGCCGGATGCCTCTCCACTCCAACACATAGAACTGACCTTTTATAGTTATAAAATACAAAAATTTCTTCACCCGCGCACGGCAGGCGTACAAGGCTTGGCATTCTATAATAAGTTGTTGTCGTAAGGTATTTATCAGCTAAGTAATTTTTATATTGTACTCAAAAACTCTCAATTGGCGGCTGCTTGACTCCGCGCCTTGTGACTTTTACGGCATCACCGATTGCCAACGAACCTTTTTGATTATGCAAGGCATTTTGCCCAAAATACACTTTATTTTGCCATTTTCTGAGACGGCTTAAGGTGCTTAATGGCTCTTTTCCAACCTGTGCTGTGTCGGGGTCTACGGCTGGCACGGAGCAACGCGAACAGGGTTTGGGTAATCTGAAATCAAGCTCGCCAATTTGGATTTCACGCCAACTGTCTTCAGCATAGGCGGGGCAACCTGAGATGACCAGATTGGGTCGAAAACGGCTCATGGGCAGCTCTAATGACATGGCTTGATTGAGTGATGCTAAGGAATTTTCACTGAGGATTAAAAACGGGAAGCCATCTGAAAAAGCGGTTTGATCGGTGTCGGTGGCATAGCGAGGATCAACAAGGCGAAGCGCCTTATCATCGTGATAGACCAAACGGCAATCTTGGTTGAGAAAATCGCTAAACCATTGATCCGCCAGTTGAGATACACTTTTGGCGACACAGTGATCTTGCCAAATTGTGCAAGGAATCGAGCGGCCTTCTTGGGGCTTGAGTGACAGATGCAAATCGTCTCGGTTCGGTGCCGATAGGATGAGGGTATCACCCTCAATTGCGGTGTGTATTAACGCCATTGTCGGTAAGCTACGCTGGCTTAAAAAATGCCCGGTCTCGTCGATTAACATCCATTTTCTATCATATTGCAGCCCAGTGTTGGTTACTGGCCAATGAGTGACATGAATACCTGCGAGAGATTTCACGGGATAAATCAGGATGTCGCTAAGAAAAAATGCTGTCATTAGAGATTACTCTTTACGTGGTGTGGCTCGGTTGAATGAATTAGCCAAGCCGTTTTTGCTAACACGGTCAAGGCATCGGCAATAATAATTTCGCCCTGATTCGGATGACGCAGTGCGTTGACGATTAAACGGGCACTTAAACACAGGCGTAGTGCGCTGACTTCAATACCCTCGCGGCTACCGCAAGCAACCGGCTGACCTAGCTGGCAACGAGCTGTCGCTACTGCGGGCTGATCATTGCTTTGAAAACTTATAGGTACTTGTTGATAAATCGCTACGGTCTCAGCGGTACTTAAAGGCATTCGTTTGGGGGCGGTATGATAAAGCAAAAAAGGGAAAATACTTTGAATATGATCCCATTGGCTGGTCGTGATTAATGGCAATCGGTCGAGTTTAGGTACGGGTAAGGCTTCAAAGCAAGCGTGGGAGCAGAGGGCTTGATCAATCGCTTCGGCAAATTGAGCTAAAAAACGCTCAATCTCAGCGACGGGCAAGGCTTGAAAGGTTTGTAACTCGTATAAGGCAATCTCCCAGCGCATCAATAAGCCAAAATTGACGGGGGGCAGGTCTTGAGATAATGCTATGTCATGGGGCTGTGCTGACAATAAAGCGGCTGAAAAAGAAGGGCCGGTTAGAAACTTAGAGCCGGTTAGTGCGACCAGAAAGCCTTGTGCTAAATAAGCGCGTAGTGTTGCAGCGGCGATACGAAATTGACAGGCATCGACAAAGATAACTAGATGTTCTTTAAAACGTTGCTGTAAACGTACGACGCAATGCAGACTGGGCGCGATTAAGCCGGTCTTACTTTGATCAAGGACGATCAGCAACACAGTTTGACCGGATGTTACGGCGGAATAGACGAGGCTTTCGGCTTCCGCATCAATCTGATTTTGTGGTTTAGGCTGACCGTCAGCTTGTCTGATAGTCAAGGTACAAAGCTCCACATGCCCTTCTCCTTTGAGTGCGGCGGCGACACCTTTACCCGTTTCATTGGCTTCGATCATGATAATGCGAGGTGGCAATACCGTTTGACGACTGAGCTGTTTTGCTAAGCAATGATGCACATCCGTACCGGAAGCTGAAAAGACTAGCTGAGTTGTCGAGGGTAAAGCCAATAATTCAATCAGGTCTTGACGAATACGCACCAATTCTCGGCAATACACGGCATCCGATGATTCGCAGGCTAAGTCGAGCTGTAAACGATGATGCAAACGTTCCGCCGCGTGATAGCCGTCATCTGAGACCACCGATGCGGTAGCAGAGCCATAAGCCAATAGCGTAGGGTCTGGGTAAGGCCGACAACCATACGCATTGATACTGGTCTGAGCATGTACAGCAATACGCGCATCACCGCCTTCGATTAGTAATTGCTGAATGGGGGGAAGTATGGATTTAATGGGTTTCTCGTTGTGCAGTTTGCATTATTAGTTGCTGGAAGGCGGTAAAAATTTTGTACATTTGCGGTTGTTTATAGGGAAATAAAGCCACTGAATCGAGCGCATGAACAATCATGCAGCTATCGACTTCAAAAATCAGTAATTCACCCTCAGGCGTTTCGCCACAATCAATGCCCACATAATCCAGCCCCATTGTTTCATCAATGCCACGTAAGGCGAGCTGGTGTTTTTGGGCAAATTCGCTATCAAAGGCGGTCATGGTGAAGGCTTCTTCAGCGCGTTTCTCACTGCTTTGTTCCATGCCGGCATTAAGATAATGAATCATCCAATGTTCTGATATGCCCAAATGGCAAAGAAAAGGACGACCTGCGATTAACACAATACGGTATTTGCGGAACAAGCCATCTGCTCCGCGATAATCAATAAAAGGGGATACATAAAATTCAGCCTCCTGATGAATTTGTAAATAGTCATCCAATTCGTGTGCCGTGTGGATTTTTTCTAAACCATGACCCGCATGAGAATCAACGGGACGGATAATGATAGGATAATCGGTATCTGCCAACAGCTCATCCAAAGGAATAATAGCCTGACTGACAGGCATTAACTGTTGTCGCGTGACACGCGCAGTGACAGGCATCACAATGCCGGGCAGGGCTGTAAACAAGCGGCAACTTTGGTCACGAGATAATAAGGCGATACGTTCTGGTCGATTGAGTACCGGTTTGTGCCAGCTTTTCAATTCATCCGCCAAATAGTTTAATAAGGGCATATTGTCATCAGACTGTGCAACGGCCACAAAAAGCAAATCATGTGCGGGCAATTGGCTGAGTAAGGGTTGATGCGCGTTGGGATACGCTAATATCAACGTGATCTCGGCCTGTTCTAACAAAAACTCCAGCGGAGAATTTGCCATTAAATCACCGGCGACCATCAGTGCACAGAGTTTCAATGAATCGGTCTTGCCTGCGGTCGGTGCGATGTAAATTTGCTGAAGCGCAAGTGCATCTAACTGTACTTGCAATGCTAAATCGCGGTTACCGCGTAACTGCAATACCGTCGATAAATCCATCAAGGTATTCGCCTCTGCTTGCGTTTCTGCGCGTTGAATGAGAGCTGTCCCCAATGGGGCGAGATCGTCGCCGTTATAAGCCCGTCGCATTAACTGAGCGAGACCCATTAATGGTGGTTTGGATAAATCGGTATCGGTCATAAATTATCCTGAGTTTGAGAGATGATGGCCTGTTCGCCAAAAGCCAATGTCGCGTTCAGTAAGGCATCAATATCACAGTGGCTGGTACGGTGATTGACAATGGCGGCACGAATGGCTAAGTGTCCTTGTAGGCGTGTCGTTGAGGGCGCGGCAATGCCCGATTCTTGTAAAGCAATCACGATGTGTGCATTGATTTTATCGGCATTGTCGCAGCGATAACGAAAACAGACAATGTTCAAGGTCACGGGCGCAAGGAGTTCCAGTTGTGGTGTTGTTTCAATGCGTTGTTTTAAGTATTGAGCCAGCTCGCAGGTGTGCGAAATCATTTGTCCAAGCTGCACGGTGCCATAAACTTTTAAAGTAAACCAGATTTTCAAAGCTCTAAAACTGCGCGAAAGTTCCGGACCTAAATCACAAGGCCACGGCGAGCCGGCAGCTAAGCCCCGCGTTTCTCGTTGCAAATAGCTTGCTGATGAGGCGAAGGTGTCAAGCTGATACGCCTGATTTCTTACTAAGATAACACCGGCATCATAAGGGACTTGTACCCATTTATGAAAGTCTAGGGCAATCGAATCGGCGCATTCAATGCCAGCTAAACGGTGTGATTGATCACTGGCTAAGATAGCTAATGCACCAAAAGCCCCGTCAACATGAAACCACAGTTGTTCCTGTTGCGCGATGGTGGCTAGGCGGGGCAGTGGATCAATCGCGCCGACATCCGCACTGCCCGCTGTGCCAACCAGCAAAAAAGGACATAAGCCCGCTGCTTTGTCTGCCGCAATTGATGCCCTTAGGGCGTCGCTATCCAGTTGATAATCGGCATTAACGGGAATAATTCGCAACGCTTGGCTACCTATACCGGTTATTTCCAAGGCCTGGGTTATGCTGATGTGTGTATTGGCTGAGCAATAGGCGGTAAGTGGCAATTTCAAAATGCCCGTTTGACGCGAGGCACTGCCTAATTTGGCGGTTCTAGCCATCAGCACACCGATTAAGTTTGCCATCGATGTACCACTGACGATTAAGCCGCCCGCTGTATCAGGAAAAGCAAACCACGTTCGTAGCCATTGGATAACTTGGCGTTCCAGCTCAATAGGCGCGTGGTCACGACCACCTACATTGGCGTTTAAGCCCGCTGCTAGCATCTCAGCAAGCATACCAACTGGACTGCCGCCACCATGCACCCAGCCCATAAAACCAGGATGAGCATTGCCTACTGAATAAGGCAAAACAGTTTGCATAAATAACGTATGCACGTCGGCAAGATCAATAGGCCCGTCATTCAATGCGTGTTGAAAGCTATCTCGAATGGTTTGCGGTTGGGGCTGCCAGACGGCTTGTTCGCGGATATGTTCTAGGTAATCGAACATATCATCGAGCATTTGATGGCCTTGTCGGCGTAAATGTGCCCAGTCGGTTGGATCTAGCGAATTTTCAAACCTATCAGACATAAAATATGGTGTAAAAAAGACGTGGCTTAGGAGTTGGTATTTTAACCTAACACGGTTGATGAAACGGATTTGTTTGCTTATTGCTCGTTGACTGAGCGAGGTTGAGAGCAACGATTCGGTGAGATGAGTAAGCCCTTAGGATAAGCTTGTTTTTGCTATCTCAACTTGATAGCATGACTTGCATGAATTTAAAACGCACTAAGATCTTACCTATCAACTGCTAATTGGGAGGTGTACCATGATTGAAAATGGAGATTTAATCACAGAGAGCCGTGAGCATTCTGCTCAAGATTATTCGCGGGCTATGACAGAAATTGATCGACTGGAAAAGGAACTGAGTAAAACCCAACTCGCTTTAGATGCCAGTTTAAAAACACGGGATTTAATGGGCGAAAGTTTAAAGGCCTGTGCAGAAACTTTGTTGGCGGTCGAAGATCAATTGAGAAGCACTGAAGCGGCTATTATGTACTCAAATTTTTGTATTCAGGAGTGCATTAATCACTTTAAGTACGAGAACGGCGTAATGAAATCCGCAGCTGACGCATGGCTTAATGAGTGCATCCATCTGAAGTTCGCCCTACTCAGTGCTAATGACAGAATTAAAACGCTTGAAGCAGAACGCGAATCCTCCAATAAATCCGTACCGTCAGGTCCAGATCGTGGTTTGCAGTCATGATTTCATCCGTGGCTCATTCTAGTATGTCGGTTTATTGGGGGGTTATGCAAAAACCTCAAACCGACTCAGTTTCAGCCAATGGCGCTAAAACCGACACGTCTTCGACAACGCTCGATCCTTCTGCTGAACTTAAGCCTAAAACAGCTAATAGCTCTAATAACTCTAACGGCATTCAATTGTCTGATGCCGATTTAAAAATCATCCAACAATTAAAATCCAGAGATATCGAAGTTAGGGCGCATGAAATGGCACATTTAGCAGCCGCTGGGGGTATTGCCAGCAGTGGTGCTAAATTTACCTATCAGCAAGGGCCTGATGGCAGCAGTTATGCCATCGGCGGCGAAGTGAGCATAGATACATCATCAGTGTCTGGTAATCCAGCGGCAACGATTAGCAAAGCTCAAACGATAAAAAGTGCCGCCTTAGCGCCGGCTCAACCTTCCGGTCAAGATTTTCAAGTAGCCGCTATGGCAACGGCGATGGCAGCCAAAGCAGCCGCAGAACTGCAAACCTTGTCTAAACTCATACAAGCCAACGGTGTTGCCGGTCACTCATCCCCTAAGCTGGATGTTTCGGCGTAGTTACAGCGTTCTCAATCTCTGTTAATGATGATCTAAGCTGGAGTAAAACAGCTTTAGCTGCTTTACTCCAGCTTAGATAAGTCGCAATAATAAACCACCACATCCTACAGTATCGTTAGGTTGGATTGCCTGCTGTTTGGTAACCCAACGCATGGATACCAGAAATGTTAGGTTGCAAACAGCGCAACCGAACCTACACGACTCGTTCCCAAGCTTCGTTTGGGAACGAGCGTAACAGTATGTACTCACGCTAGTCGTAGGGTGCATAAGCGTTAGCGTCATGCACCTTAATAAGGGTTGTGGTGGATGGCGCTTTCGCTTGCTGGCTTATGAGATTGAGGCGACTGTGGTTAGCGTATCGGTTGCCTCAGTGTAGATTGTTGGCGGTTTGCTTGCGCGAAACCGCCCTACAGTTCTAAATTTAACTTGAACAGAGTATCTACGCCGCTGGGAGCATTTCATGATGTTTATGCTAGATGGGCAGGAAATTATACCTGTTAAAACCTGTGGTTTTAAATTGGGAATTGCTGGTTACATTGGATTGGTTTTGTGTGGGATAAGTCGTCATTTTTTGGCAGTGCCTTGGCAAACGACATGCCAAGATAGCCATATCAGGAATTAGAAAAAAACCTGATATGGCTTGATAAGATTAAAGCAAACCTTTCAGGTCTTGGAAGCTTTTTTGAGCATTTTTCAACTCTTGTTCTGCTTCTTGTAAAGCTGAATCTTTTGCATGGTTACGAGCAGATTTCAATTTGTTATTTGCTCTGGTGCGAGCCATATCCACTTTGTCATTTGCATTGATTTCTTTGCTGGCATCCATAGCGTCTTTAATTAGCGCAGCAACCGCTTCGCCATCAGAACCGCTGGTAATTGCGTCAATCGCAACTTTAATTTTACCGGAAACCATATCAATAGCTTCTACAGGTTTATAGGTAACTCTGCCTGCGTCAGTTTCAGCCCAAACTGAAGTAGATGCAGCGCCCATAGATGTGGCAATTAATAAAGAAAGCAAGATTTTTTTCATATTCACTAATCCTCTGGTTGTATTTTTAGTAGTGTCATATTAAATTTTGATTACAACTATATGACGAAAGTGATTCTACCATATTTTAAAAGTTTTTAACTGTCAGATTAGTCCGCAATTCTCGTTATGGCTCTCAGCGCCTAAAATATCCGACCGATTCCCAAATAAAGCCTATTATTTATGGGTGTCCGCCTTTGGATAAAGGTAGCGCTAAAGCAGGCGACTGCTA